>NZ_JADPPY010000009.1:0-122109 GCF_018340035.1 Cobetia sp. MC34 | reverse complement strand
ACGGCCCAGACCACCATGTCCAGAGGTAATCGCCGCTTGCGCAATGTGGCCACGCCGGCTTCTTCAAGACAGCTGTCGATGAGTTCGGGAGAGAGCACCTCAGATAGACTGGAGAAATCCTCGGGTGCCGCCTTGGCAATGGCATCAATGGCGTCGCTGAAATGCATGAGACCTTCCCATAATAAGTGTACCTGGCACAGGAAGGTCTCATGATCAGCTTATGGAGAATAGGCTTAACTGACTGGCATTACGCTGATGAGCGCCCCTTTTTATTTCTAGATCACCAGCCCATTACCAGATCACCAGTCTATTACCAGATCACCAGTCTATGACCAGGTCACCAGTCTATGACCAGGTCACCAGTCTATGACCAGGTCACCAGATCACCCGACTTCCGAAACTGGCTTATATCGTCTGTCATGCCTGTCTGGATGTCGTGACTTTCTATATGTCATGACTGTCTATATGTCGTGATTATTCTGGCATCTAGCCGCCCCTGGCGAGTCAGCCTGCCAGAGGGGGCCGCATTACCAGCCGACGCTGGCCGACAGGGTGATTTCCATCGGGTCACCCACCAGCACGCGGGTATCGCCGCCGCTGCCGTAGTAGTAACCAGTATCGAACAGGTTCTTCGCATTCAGCTTGAATTCGGTGTCCGGGCCGAAGAAGTCATGACGCCAGCCGACGAAGGCATCTGCGACGGTATAGGCATCCATCGAGAAGCTGTTGTCGTCATCGCCTTCACGCTCGCCGACATAGCGCACGCCACCGCCGACACGCCACTCGCCGTAGGACGGATCGATCGCCAGATCATGTGCCAGATAGAGGCTGGCCGCGTTGAGCGCCGCATTCGGCAGACGATTGCCCTCGGTGCCTTCGGTATCCTCCAGCACTTCGGTATCGGTGTAGGCGTAGCTGAACAGCAAGGAAGTGCGGTCCGTCAGGGCCCCTTCGAGGCTGAATTCCAGGCCTTGCGAGCCGGCTTCACCGATGGTGCGAGTCACACCATTGTCAGTGACTGCGACGTTTTCCTTGCGGATCTGGTAGAGCGCCACGGAGGTCGCCAGACGCGGATTCCACTGACGCTTGTAGCCGATCTCGTAACCCTTGCCGAGCTCGGGGTCGAGGCTCTCGCCGCTGTCACTGTCGCTGCCGTTCGGCACGAAGGATTCGCTGTAGCTGATGTAGGCGGAGCTGGCATCGTCAATGCGATACAGCAGATTCGCGGAGGGCAGGAACAGGTCGTCGCTGTAATCGGGGTCAGACACGAAGTCCTCGCCCTGCCCGCTCTGCTGATCGAACCAGGTGTAGCGCCCGCCAAGGCCCAGAATCCACTTGTCTGTCAGATACCAGCGGTCGCTGACATAGACCCCGATGGCCTGGGTCTCGTCGAGACGATTGCTGCGTGAGGTGTTGATGTCGTCGGAGGTCACCTGGGCCAGCTGGCCGTGGTTCACGTCAGTGACGGTGGAGACCGTGACGGAATCGCCGAAATAGCGCTCATCCAGATAGTCGCGAGTGGTCTCGTAGTCCGCCCCGATGACCAGCTGGTGACGCTGGCCCGCGATCTCGACATCGCCCATGGCGTCCAGCGCCGTGTAGTGCTCGCTGCGATCATAGCCCTGGTTCTCTTCGGCGCGCACGGTCACATCGCCGCTGTCGCTGACGTCGGTGACATTGGCACGCGCGTCACTGTACTGGCGACGCGTCCAGCCGTAGGTCAGCTTCATGTCCCAGTTGTCGGTGACATCCTGCTTCCACCAGGCGTTGACGGACTCGTCATGGCCATAGACGCGGTTCCAGGATTCATCGAAACGCGTGCCACGCGTGACGTTGGCGGCGCTGCCGTTGTAGAAGACGGTGCCACGATCGAAATCCAGCTCGTAGTCCTGATACTCGTAGCTGATCTGGGCACTGCTGTGCTCACCCTCCCAACGCAGTGACGGGGCGATGGTGGTGCGACGGTCATTGCCGTATTCGCGCCAGGAGTCCTCATCCTCATGCGAGAGGATGAAGCGATAGGCCAGGCCGGTATCCTCGATGGGGCCGGTGGTGTCCAGGGTGGTATTGCCACCGCCGAAGGAGCTGACCTCGCCACTGATCTCGGTGTGCGTCTCGTACTGCGGGCGCTTGGTGACCATGTTGATCACGCCGCCGGGGTTCTGCTGGCCCTGGAAGAGCGATGACGGCCCCTTGAGCACCTCGACGCGGTCCACGGTCGCCGTGGTGTAGGTACGGCGCGGCTGACGGATGCCGTCGATCAGCATCGAGCCATCACTGTTGCTGCCGAAGCCTCGCTTGACGAAGCCGTCCTCGGTGCCCCCCAGGGTGTTGCCCAGCTGGATACCCGCGACCGGCTGCAGCGCCTCTTCCAGATCATCAAGATTGAAATCATGCATGACCTGCTGGGTCACGACATTGATGGTGCGCGCCTGCTCGAGGAAGTCCACCGATTGCTTGTTGGCCAGGCTCGAGGCCTCGGCGCGGTAGCTGCCCGGCGCCACTTCGCCTTCACGCTCTCCGGTTACCACAATCACCGAATTCGCGACCGGCGACTCGCTTGAGGTGGCACCCTCTGCCGCCAGCGAAGTGCCCGGCAATACCATCAGGGTGAAGATCAGGCAGGAGAAATGTCCCTTGTTCGTGCTTGCAGCGCTATCCCGAGAATGATTTGGCACCTGAAAACCCTTTGTACGCGATGCGACAGCGTCCTGCTGAACCACACCTTTCATCTGCTCGATGAGCAGAAAGTGGCCATGACTGACGCCCCCCGCGCCAGTAAATAAGTCGCGAATGCTAATCTTTATCAAATGCTACCGCAACGAAAAATGCGTGATTTTTCCGCGGAATGACCTGGGCTTTGCCTTATTTAACGCTCAGCAAACTTCTAATTGCGTAATTGTACTGACATCGAAGTGTCACACGCGCAATGCGCGACTTCAGAACATGGGAGCAATGACACAAGGCTTGGGAAACGCTGCATTGACATAGGGAGAATGGACGCTCTACCCTGCGTAGGTAGAATGAACACTCTCCCTCGTTGATTCGACCATGGCACCGACATGATTCAGCACGATATCGCCGCCCGCCTGGAGACGCTCTTCAGCCAGCGCGGCTTCGCAGAACCGAGTGTTGCCGAGCTCAAGGCAGCGTCAGACGTGAGTCTGCGCACCCTCTATCGCCACTTCCCCTCCAAGGAGAGCATGGTGATCGGTGCGCTTCAGCATCGCCACGAGCGCTATATGGCCTTCCTCGAAGAGGGAGTGCCCGCGGATGGCGCTGCGGCGCTCAGCCACCTCTACCAGCGGCTGGGCCACTGGATGGCGTTCGAGGCGCCCAATGGCTGCATGTCGGTCAATGCCCTGGCGGCCTTTCCCGATAACCCGCAGGTGCGCGAGGCAGTCGACCGCCACAAGCACGAGACTCTCGAGTGGCTCGGCCAACGCAGCCGCCGCCCAGACCTCGCCACCGAGCTGTTCCTGATCCATGAAGGCGCCTCTTCTGCTTGGCTGGTGCTAGGGGAGAAGGCCATCGAGGCCGCACTTTCCACCACAATGACCCTACTGGGAGCACCCCACCGATGAGCTCACTTGCCACAAGCAAAGACAGCATGCTCGGCGTCTACCTGACCGGGCATGGCGGCCCGGAAGTGCTGGAAGTGCGTGACGACATTCCTCGCCCGACTCCCGGCCCGCGTGACGTGCTGGTGCGGGTCGGCGCGGCTGGCGTCAACAATACCGACCTCAACACGCGGCTGGCCTGGTACTCCAAGGGCGATGGCGAGGCAGAGGATGCCAGCTGGTCCGGGCAGCCGATCCATTTCCCGCGCATCCAGGGGGCCGATATCTGCGGCGAGATCGTCGCGGTCGGCTCAGACGTCAGCCAGGCGCGCCTCGGCGAGCGTGTACTGATCGAGCCTTGCCTGAGGGAGCACGACGGCCAGACGCTGGAGTCCGCCTGGTATATCGGCGCCAAATGCGATGGCGGCTTTGCCGAATACACCCGGGTAGCAGCGCGCCATGCCCTGAGCGTCGAGAGCTCACTCAGCGATGTGGAACTCGCCTCCTTCCCCTGCTCCTACTCCACCGCCGAGAATATGCTGACCCGCGCACAGCTTGCCAAGGGCGAGCGCGTGTTGATCACCGGCGCCTCCGGTGGGGTCGGCTCCGCGGCCGTCCAGCTTGCCAAGGCCCGTGGTGCTCATGTGATTGCCGTGACCAGCGCGGCCAAGGCCGATGCCCTGCGCGATCTCGGAGCCGATGACATCGTGCTGCGCGATCAGCCTCTCGACGAGGCGCTCAACGGCCACAGTGTTGAGGTGGTCATCGATCTGGTGGGCGGCCCGCAATGGCCGCAACTGCTGGACATCCTGGGCTATAAGGGGCGCTACGCCGTCGCGGGCGCCATCGGTGGCGAGATGGTGGAACTCGACCTGCGCACGCTGTACCTGAAGGACTTGAGCTTCTTCGGCTGCACGGTGCTGGAGCCGGAGGTCTTCCCCAATCTCGTGCGCCATATCGAGCAAGGCAACATCAAGCCGCTGGTCGCTGACACCTTCGCGCTGGCCGAGATAGCCACCGCCCAGGAGGTCTTCCAGCAGAAAGGTCACGTGGGCAAGGTCGTGCTCAAGGTCCGTCAGGACTGAAAGCCCCCTGCCCGCGCGACCGGCCAGAACGCAAAAGGGCTACCCGATGGGTAGCCCTTGTTGTGACTGAACGCTGATTGCTCGGCAGTCATTACTCGACGGTCACTGCCAGACGATCTCTGTCTGACGAACGTGTCGCGATAATCAGTCGCTACGCTTGTCTTCGGTGTTGGTCTCGAAGTCGCTCGCCGAGTGGCGCTCGATCAGCTGCTCCTGCGGCTCTCCCCAGAAACGATTGACCATGCGACCCCGCTTGACCGCCGGGCGTTCGGCAATCGACTTGGCCCAGCGCTGCACGTGCGTGTAGTCCTGCACGGAGAGGAACTCGGCGGCGTCATAGAGCTTGCCTTCGACAAGTGCGCCATACCAGGCGTAGATGGCGATATCCGCGATGCTGTATTCGTCACCGGCGATGTAGGCATTGTCGGCCAGCTGACGATCCAGTACGTCCAGTTGACGCTTGGTCTCCATCGCGAAGCGATTGATCGGGTACTCGAGCTTCTCCGGGGCGTAGGCATAGAAGTGGCCAAAACCACCGCCCAGGTACGGCGCAGAGCCCATCTGCCAGAACAGCCAGTTCATGACTTCGACACGCTTGGCGGGGTCCTTGGGGATCAAGGCGCCGAACTTCTCGGCCAGATGCAGCAGGATGGAGCCGGATTCGAACACGCGAATCGGCGTCTCGCCGCTTCTGTCCATCAGCGCGGGGATCTTGGAATTGGGATTGATCGCAACGAAATCACTGCCGAACTGATCGCCTTCGCCGATACGGATCGGCCAGGCATCGTATTCGGCACCGCTATGCCCGAGCGCCAGCAGCTCCTCGAACATGATGGTGGCCTTCACGCCGTTGGGGGTCGCCATGGAGTAGAGCTGGAAGGGATGCTCGCCGACCGGCAGCTCCTTGTCATGCGTTGGGCCCGCGATCGGCCGATTGGTACTGGCGAACTTGCCGCCACTCTCGCTTTCCCATGTCCAGACCTTGGGTGGCTGATAACTGTCGCTCATACCCTTGACTCCTTGGCATCCTGTTGAAGCTTCAAGACTGACACTTCAAGACTTCGGTGGCGTCAGATACGTCGGCGTGGCGCCGCTCTGACTCGGTAGACAAGTTATGACGGTCAGGCGCTCGTGACACAAGGGGATGAAATGACAAGATTTTGTTGCTAGTATGCCACCAGTTTTTGGGGAGTAGCCCGCTCTCGTCACCCAACGAGAGTCTCGGATGTCAACATAGTCGGCAGGCATTGCCGTGGCACCGAGGACCCACCTATCCGATCATGCCCGTGATCAGTCAGGACGAGGTTCGGCGAGACCAATGACAGTCAGACGCTTCCGGCCGGTGGTGTCTCGCTGTTATTGACTCGTAACCGGCCTGGAAAACCTGACTCATGCCTTTGCTATCGACATTTCTACTCGCCTTCTCCATGTCCTGCGACGCCTTTGCTGCCGCCTTGTGCAAGGGAGCCGCCATACGTCGACCCTCTCTGAAAGACGCCCTGCGTATCGGCCTCATCTTCGGGGTCATCGAAGCCATCACGCCAGTGATCGGCTGGCTGATCGGCCGCTCACTGGCCGTCTATGTCGAACAGTGGGACCACTGGATCGCCTTCGCCCTGCTGCTGCTGCTCGGTTTGCACATGATTCATGAGGGGCTTTCCAAGGACGAGGAAGACGAGGACTGCACCACGCCACAGTCGTTACCTCGTCTGATGCTGACCGGCCTTTCTACCAGTATCGATGCCATGGCCGTGGGTGCCGGGCTTGCCTTTGCGGGCGTGAACATCGTCACCACTGCGCTGGCGATCGGTACCGCCACCTTCGTGATGGCTAGCGCCGGCGTGATGCTGGGCGGTGTGCTGGGCAAGATGGTCGGCAAGCGCGCGGAAATCATCGGTGGCCTGGTGCTGATCGGCATCGGCACGACCATCCTGCTGGATCACACCGGCTACCTGGGTTGATCCTCTGCTGAAAAGCGCCCCGAACGGCCCCGTGGCGGCCCCTGGCGATGAACGCACCCTCGCGTTGCGCCAGGGGCCCCCTTGAAACCCCTGACAATGGCGTCATTCAAGGGGGACACATGGCGCATCCTGTCGCTGGTCATTCAAGCCGCTTGATTTCTCAGATAGTGATATCCCGACACGTGATATCCGCCGCCTGATCAGCAGTGACATGAAAGCCAACGCCGTGATCTTCCAAAGGGAGCCAGATTGCATGTATACACGCAAGCTTCATCCAGGCAGTGAATTCCCGGCCATCCAGGTCAAACGCAGCGACGGTGAGGCACTGAACCTCGGCAAGCCCCAGGGCGAGCATGACTGGCAGCTGGTCGTGGTCTATCGCGGTAAGCATTGCCCGATCTGCACCAAGTTTCTCAACAAGCTTGAGAGCTATCGCGAGCGCTTCAGCGCCCAGGGCGTCGACCTGGTCGCCGTGTCTGCCGATGATGAGCAGCAGCTCACGCAGCATCGCGAGTCGCTGGAGGTCAACTTCCCGCTCGCGTATGGGCTGACCCTCGAACAGATGCAATTGCTGGGGCTGTTCATCTCGACGCCGCGCAGCGAAAAGGAAACCGATCACGACTTCCCGGAGCCTGCCTTCTTCATCGTCAATGGTGAAGGCAAGATCCAGATTCAGGAAATCGCCAACGCGCCCTTCGTGCGGCCTGATCTGGATACCCTCATCGGTGGCATCGAGTTCATCCGCAAGCCGGATAATGACTACCCGATTCGCGGCACCCGCGATTACGACTAAATCCCCCAGGGTTCATGTCGCCACACAGACGCCCCGCAGCCTTCATGCTGCGGGGCGTCTGTGTATCTGGTCCTGTTGCTTGCCACCTAGCCTTCACCCTGCGCTCTTTGTGCTTATGGCCTCTTTGCATGACGCCGCTGATAGGCGCTGAAAACAAGCCCTGTATAACCACGAAAAAAATGTGATCCCGTGACATCCAAACGAGAAAGGCCAGCGTTATGAACAGTGCAAGGGAGACAACGACACACCTGCAACCGCTAGCTGAACCTTACCTGTCTACGGAGTCGTCAAGATGAAAACAATCGCCTGTATCTCTGGTATTTTCGCAGCCCTCGCATTGAGCCCGCTGGCTCAGGCCATGGACGTTCCCGAAAGCGTCACGGTGCCAGAAGGCAATGAAGTCGCCATGGAAACCGTCGGTGTCGGCAAGATCAAATGGGCCTGCGAAGCCAAGGACGATGGCACCATGGGCTGGGTCTTCAAGGGTCCGGATGCTGCTCTGAATGATGCCGATGGCAAGCAGGTCGGCAAATACTATGGTCCGCCCGCCACCTGGGAATCCCTGGATGGCTCCAAGATCACCGGTACACAGCTGGCGGTAGAGCCCAACGGCAAGGGCAATATTCCGCTGCAGCTGGTCGAGGCCAATCCGGCCGAAGGTGAAGGCCATATGCAGGGCGTCACCTATGTACAGCGTCTCAATACCCAGGGCGGCGCCGCACCAGACATGGCCTGCGATGAAGCTCACAAGGACAAGGTCGAAATCGTGATGTACCAGGCTGATTACCTGTTCTACAAGGCCATGTAATCTCAAGCCTTGAATAAAATGGATTCACCACTCGATGTCGTGTGACAAAGCGCATTGACACAGGGAAGGTGCGATCATGAAAAGCCCTGACATGCGTGTGCATGTCGGGGCTTTGTCGTCATCAATCCTGGCTGGGAAATGATGATTCAGCATGGACCTCTTTAGCTACATGCTGACGATAACAGTGGTAATCAGGGAGGCCATCGCGAAGTCAGACAGCTTCCCATTTCTACGCAAAAGCCGTGAGACTGTTTCCCCACGGCGTGAGAAGATGCCTGATCCGACGAGTTGCCGTCAGACCAGTGACAGCATCGTATAGGGCGCTTCACAGGAGTGGCGCTCGTCGCGTTCATCCACGCTGCCCAGCTCATGGTTGCGATCATTGTCATAGACCACGAAGAGCCGTTCGCGATCCAGCACCGCAAGCCCTTCTGCCTTGTGCTCTAGCTCCAGCACGCGACCATCCTCATGCGTCACCAGCGTCGGGGGCTTGCCTGCGTGGAAGTCCGAAAGCGACAGCACCCACAGATAGCCCCCGATCACCTCTTCACTGCCCTGCTCGGTCTCGAAGCTGGTCACCAGATAGAGACGTGCGTGATAGGGATCATATTCCAGGCTCGAAAGACCACACTCGTGATTCACGCCCTCATACTCGGCGGGGTCAAAGGCATAGACGTCGTGAAGGTCCTCGATGAACTCGATATTGTCGCTGTCGGTCATGGCATAGCGCGCCCCGATGACGCGTCGCACGTACGCGAAGTCATCATGCGAGTTGCCTTGTTCGCGCACCCCGAACAGGATCAGCCCATCGCCCTTGTCACTCGGGACGACCGCCAGGCCTTCGATCTTGTAGTACGGCTGGCCAATGGCCGCTTCCAGCTTCTGACGGAATTCCAGTGAGCCCTCGACCCCGTCACGCGGGTCCGGGTCGACCACCTGCACCTCGTCCGGCTCGCCCAGCGGCCAGATCAACAGGTGGTTGTAGGCATTCAGGGCATGACTCTCGCTGTCGATACGATCAAACCCCGTAGTCGCCAACATGTGACGGCCATCGGTGGTCAGCGCGAAGTCTTCATATTTGACCGCCTGACGGATCAACGGCGTGGTCAGATACTCAAGCTGACTGTCATCCGGTCCGCGAGAATCCAGCGGCAAGGAAAAGACCGCCGAGCGCCCCTCGCCCGGAATCGGCTTGTCACTCGCCATCAACAGACGCTCGCCGTCATAGGCCACGGCGGAAATCTCGGCGTTCACCAGCTTGCCATCCTCATCCTTCAAGCCGGCCGGGAAACAATGGATCGTGCCCTGTTGCGTGATACGTACCTTCGCCATGCATGGCTCCTTGTAATGAAACGTCATGACAGTGGGACAGGCCATGCGGGATTGAGTTCGTACTAACCACTTGAAGACCTTGAACCACAATCACCATCAGTGCAGCACATTGCGAATGAAGCGAAGCAACCCGGTGCCAGTGTTGTGGTAGCGGTAGGCCTGATCACTGGGATAGACATGGAAATCCCCAGCCTGAATGACGATTTCCTCACGTTCCAGCGTGAGGGTCAGCTCGCCTTGCGTGACCACCAGCATCTCGTGCCAGCCGGCATCATCGGGCGCGGAGTCATAGTGCTCGCCGGGGGCTAGGGTCCAGTCCCATAACTCGACTTCCTGGGTCGCCGGCTTGCTGGCCAGCAGCACGGCGCGACTTTCGGGTACCTGTCCGACCCACGCCACCTCATTGATGCGTGCCGAGTCTTCGCTTTCCGGGGGCTGCACCAGCGCGTAGAAGAGCACCCCTAGCGCCTCGGCGAGCTTGTCAAGCATGCCGAGGCTGACATTGACGTCGCCCTTCTCGATGTTCACCAGCATGCGGCGACTGATTTCGGCCTGATCCGCGAGTGCCTGCTGACTCAGCTCGGCGGCCAGGCGCAGACGGCGAACATTGGCCGCGACATGGACCAGAACATCGGGTCGATCTTTACTGTTGTGCAATATAGTGCGCATCCGTACAATCCCGCTGACGATGAGGGAAGCCGGCATCCCACTGGCCTCAAGCTCCCTTCCCTTGCTACCTCAATGTCCCTGAATCATGCCGCATGTGTTCTTGACTGACCATGCCCGTCATCCACTGGATCGCTCAAGGAGACTTCAATGTCCGTTGCCGTCGCCGCCTCCTCTTCTCGTCTGTGGCCCGTCGCCATGCTGCTGGTCGCCATGTGCTCGATCCAGAGCGGTGCTTCGCTGGCCACTTCCCTGTTCCCGATGATCGGCGCGGCAGGCGCGACGGCGATTCGTCTGATCATCGCCTCGATTCTGCTGCTGGCCATTCTGCGTCCGTGGCGCAAGCCGGTGACGCGCAAGGCCTGGAAGTCCATCAGCATCTACGGCGTGGCGCTGGGCGTGATGAACCTGCTGTTCTACCAGGCCCTCAAGACAGTACCGCTGGGCATCGCCGTGGCACTGGAATTCACCGGCCCGCTGGCCGTAGCGCTGCTGAGCTCGCGCCGCTGGATCGACCTCGGCTGGGTGGCACTGGCGATCACCGGGCTGGTACTGCTGCTGTTGCTGGGTGAGGATACCGCCGCGCCGATCGACCCCGTCGGTGCCGCCTTCGCCCTCGGCGCAGGCCTCTGCTGGGCGCTGTATATCCTGTTCGGCCAGAAGGCCGGCGCAGGCAATGGCACCCAGAGCGCGGCGCTGGGTATCACGATCGCGGCGGTGGTCGTCGCGCCCGTCGGGCTGATGGAGGCTGGCAGCGCCATGTTTTCGGTCGATATCCTGCCGTTGGCACTGGCCGTCGCGGTGCTCTCGACCGCGCTGCCCTACACCCTCGAGATGGTGGCCTTGCCGCGCCTGCCGACCCACACCTTCGGCACCCTGATGAGCCTGGAACCCGCCATCGGGGCGCTCTCCGGCCTGTTGTTCCTCGGTCAGACGCTGGGCATCTTCCAGTGGCTCGCCATCGGTCTGGTCATCGCCGCCTCGGTGGGCACGACGCTGACCGGTCGCAGCAAGGAAGTCTTCGATGGGCCGGTGCCGGATTGAGGATGGCGCTGCCGCCCGCAGCTGAGCCGTTCAGATGTTCCGTTCAGCTGAACCGTGCAGACGTACCTCTCGGCTGAACCGTTCAGGTGCACCTTTCAGGAAGAACGGGACGGTGAATCAGGACGCAGCGTGGGATATCGTGTCTTTCTCTATCACGCTTTTCGAGACAGGAGACCGCCAGATGACATCGCCACGTTCCGTGTCTTCCTCACCCTCCGCTGCGCGCTCCACCGCCCAGATGGTGGTGTGGTTCGGGTTGAGCTTCCTCACTGCCGCCATCGGTGCGCTGGCCTCGGTTGACGCGAAGACCTTCTATGCAAGCCTCACCCAACCGGCCTGGGCCCCGCCGGCGGGCGCCTTCGGGCCGGTGTGGACGGCGCTGTTCGTGATGATGGCGCTCGCCGCCTGGCGTGTCGCGCGCGATGGCTTGCATGCCAGCAATGGCTTCCGTCCGCGCCATCGTCTGGCGCTTGGGCTGTTCGTGGTGCAGCTGGTCGTCAACGGCCTGTGGAGCTGGCTGTTCTTCGCCTGGCATCTCGGTCAGGCGGCGTTCATCGACGTACTGGTGCTGTGGGCGCTGATCGCCGTCACCCTGATCGCCTTCTGGCGTATCAGTCGCCTGGCCGGGCTGTTGATGCTGCCCTATCTGGCGTGGGTGACGCTGGCCAGTGCGCTGACCTGGTCCGTCTGGCAAGCCAATCCGGCCCTGCTGGGCGGGTGAACCGTCAGCGATCGACCCGAGGCCAGACCATACCCCGCAGACACCAAACGCCAACGCCCGGCCGAGACTCGCATGAGTCTCGGCCGGGCGTTGGCGTATCAAGCGTCGTCTTGCTGGTGCGATTCTTGCTGTTGCGATGATGCCTTGCGGTCCTCTGGTGCCGCCGTGCGGGCCTGGTGAGCGATCAGATCTCCTGACGCGCCTTCAAGCGACCTTCCTCTACTACCAGCACGCGATCCGCGACCTTGCGCAGCAGTGCCGCATCATGACTGACCAGCACCAGCGCCGTGCCCTGCTCGCGCACCATCTTCACCATGCAGGCGATCACCTCCTGCTGGACCAGCGGGTCGAGGCGTGAGGTCGGCTCATCGGCGAACACGAAGCGCGGCTTGATCAGCATCAGACGCAACAGCGCGAAACGCTGCAGCTCGCCACCCGAGACCTGTCCCGGCAGACGCGAGAGCAATTCCGGCGCCAGGCTCAGTTGCTCCATCAGCTGCGGCAGCTGGCTGTCGTCGAGACCATGGCGTGCGCTGAGATCCTTCAACAGCCGCCCCAGTGTCCGGCGTGGCGGGAAGGTCGCCACGGGGTCCTGGTAGAGCTTCTGATATTCCAGGCGTTCGGCATGCTGGACCACGCGTCCTGAATGCGGTGGCAACAGGCCGAGCAGTGCATCGCCCAGCGATGACTTGCCACAGCCTGAAGCGCCCTGGACGCCGATGATCTCACCGCCCTTCACGCTGAGTTCCACGTCACGCAGCAATGTGGTGTCCCCGCGCGCGATGGTCAGATTCTCGGCGCGGATGATGGTCTCGCCTGCCGCCTTGCCATCACGGCTTTCACTGTCGGCTGCCGGCTTGAAGGCGGCCTCCGGCCAGGCCTGCGGCGCGGCATTCACCAGGCGTCGGGTATAGGCATGTGTCGGCGCGGCCAGCACGTCACGCGTAGCGCCCTGCTCGATCACCTGCCCCCTGCGTACCACCATCAGCCGGCCACCGATCTGGTGCGCCAGCGCCATGTCATGGGTGATGACCATCAAACCAGCACGCGGTGTCTCGGCCAATGACTTGAGCAGCAGCTCGCCGATCTCGCTGACGCGGGCGGCGTCCAGCCCCTTGGTCGGCTCGTCGGCGATCAACAGCGGTGCGCCGCCGGCGCGGGCGGCCGCAAAGGCCACACGTTGCGCCATGCCACCGGACAGCTTGCCCGGCAGCTGCTCGCTGGCCGCGGCGACACCCAACTGCTCCAGATCACTGCGCGCGGCCGCGTGGGAGGCCTGTGCCGAACGCCCCGCGACCAGTCGATATGCCTCACCGACCTGACGAATCACCTTCATCAACGGGTCCAGCGCCAGCCAGGGCTCCTGGGGCAATACCGCCAGGCGGCGACCCCAGAGCGGGCGACGATTCTCTGGCGTATGCAGAGGATATGGCTCGCCGTCGAGCCACAGGCTGCCGGAGGCCACAAGCTCCGGAGGCAGCGTGCCCAGCAGTGCCTGAGCCAGCAGACTCTTGCCGGACCCCGTCTCACCGATCACCACCAGCGGCTCTCCCGCCTTGAGCGCAAGCGAGACAGGCTCCAGCAGCGCCGTCTGCGCGCCCTGGACCCGCACGCTCACATCCTCGGCACTTAGCACCACATCATCCGCCGTTGCCCCATCCCGCGTGTGAGAGGCTGGCGTGGTCATTGTCGCGACATTCATGGGCGCGCTCCTTCGAGGGTGTCCGCGGCGGTTGACGTTCTGGCCTTGCTGCCGGACATCAGCAACAGCCCCAGCAACAGCAGGAAGGTAACCAGCACCGGCGTCAGCAGCGCGAATGGCGCTTCACGCCAGTACGGCAACAGCTCGACCATCATGGTGCCCAGCTCCGGCGTGGGCTCCGGAATGCCGACATGCACGAAGCCCAGCGCGGCAATCGCCATCAGGGCGTTGGCCATGCCGAAGGCCATCGCCGTCATCATCACGGGTGCCATTTCCGGCCACAGGTGATGACGAAACCGGTACCAGGCCCCGAAGCCCAGCAGACGGCTGGCCTCCACACCGGGACTCGCCAGCACGCTGCGACCGGTGGCGCGAGCCAGGCGGAAGAATTCCACCCACAGCACCAGCGACAGACCCAACCACAATGCCAGCGGCGTCGACGGCAGGATGACGCTGACCATCAGCACCAGCAGCAGCCCCGGCAATGCCAGCAGGCTGTCTGCCACCAGGCTCAACAGGCGCTCGGCCCAACCACCGCGTCCCGCGGCCAGCAGGCCCAGCGAAATGCCCGAAAAAGCCGCCAGAATCACCGCCCCCGCGGCAATGGAAAGCGACAGCCCGAGCGCCGCCACCAGGCGGTGATAAAGGGAGCGCCCAAGGTGGTCATAGCCCAGCGGGGCGCTGGTGATCACCTCGCCGGCGTCAGAGACACCGACGGCATCCGCGCCCTGCAGTGCACGATAGAGATGCTGCTCCAGCGGGTCTCCCGGTATCACCAGATTGCCCAGCAAGGCCAGCAGCACCAGACTGGCGACCATCGCGGCCCCGATCACCCGGCGCAACGGCCAGTCAAGACGTGGACGACGCACGGCTTCCACGCGCTGCGGCGCAAGCCCTTCCACCACCTGATTCATTTCACACCCCGTGGGTCCAGTTGGCGACCCAGCAGATCGACCAGCAGATTGATCAAGACAAAGCCGACGCCCAGCACCAGGGCGGTGCCCTGCACCATCGGCACATCGCGCGAGAAGATGGCGTGCACCAGCGCATGGCCGATGCCCGGCCAGCCGAAGATGCTCTCGATCACCACCACACCTTCCACCAGGGTCACGAACTGCAGTCCCAGATAGGTCACCAGCGGCAAGGCCACATGGCGCAGGCCGTGACGCCAGAAGGTCTGGGCGTTGCTGAGGCCCTTCCAGCGCGCGAAATCATGAAAGGCCGTCTGGGTGACGGCGGCCATGGCATCACGTGCCAGGCGTGCCGATACCGCTGCCAGCCCGAGCGCCAGCGTCATCGCCGGCAGAATGAAGTGCTGCGGCTCACCGTGACCGGCGGCCGGCAGCAGGCCCATCTCCACCGAGATCAGCAGGATCAGCACCAGCGCCAGCAGGAACTGCGGCGTGGCACGCAGCAGACTGCAGACGGCCAGCAGGCTACGGTCCAGCCAGCCACCGGCACGCAGACCGGCCAGCAGCCCCAGCGGCGGGCCGATCAGCAGCGAGATGCCCAGCGCCGCGCCGGCGAGCGACAGGGAGTTGCCCAGCTGATGACGAATCTCCACCCACACCGATTCACCGGAAATCAGCGAGGTGCCAAGCTCCAGGCGCAGGATATCGCCCAGCCAGTAAAGGAAGTGCAAGCCGCCCTGTGCCTCGAGGCCCAGTTCGGCGCGTACCGAGGCCGCAGCGGCCGCATCCAACGCATCATAGCCATAGCGGCCGGCCGCGATACGCCAGGCGGCATCGCCGGGCAGACTCTGCATCATCAGATAGCTGGCGCCGCCGACCATCAGCACCACCATCAATAGCTGCAACAGACGTGAAGGGAGATTCATTGTGCCCACCGCAATTCTGAAAGGCCGAAACTACGCTCCCAGGGATCTACCTGAGCGCTTTGCAGTCGATTGGAGATCGCCAGGTTCTGGTAGTACCAGGCGATGGGGATCACGGGCAGCGCCCGCTGGATCACGCCGCTGGCCTGGGCGCGCGGGTCCTGCCCTGCCGGCGTGGGCCCATAGCCCTCGCGTGCCATGCGCTCAAGCTCGGCGGTGAAGTCCGCATCGAACCAGCCCATCGCGCCCCAGTCGCCACCAGGGGCCTCGGGGGTTCCCGCGTAATCGCTCAGCACGTTGCCGATGGGGTCCGGCACCATGGCCAGATTGCGCGCGAACAGCGCCATGTCGAGACTGCCGTCGTGGTGGCCGGCCGGAATCGCCGAGAAGTTGGTGATATCCAGACGCGTCTGGATGCCGATGGCGTGGAACTGGCGCTCCAGCACCGTGGCGACCAGCGGCAGCTCCGGGCGGTCCGAGAAGGTGATCAGGCTGATCGCGAGACGCTGGCCATCCTTGTGGCGGATGCCATCCTCCGCGACCTTCCAACCTGCGGCGTCCAGCAATGCACGCGCCTTGGCGACATCCTGATGCAGCTCGGGCAGTGCGGGGTCATGCCAGCCTTCCACCATCGGCGGGAACAGCTGGCTGGCGCCACGCGGATAGCGCAGCACGACCTGCGCGATGGCGGTGCGATCGATCGCCAGACTCAATGCACGCCGTACAGCGGGGTCCTGAAAGGCCGGATGATTGGCGTTGACCTTCAACAGCATCGTGCGCGGCGTCGCGGCCGCTGCCAGAGTCACACGCGGCGACTGGGAGAGACGCTGGCGACTGGCGGGGTCCAGCCCATAGGTGAAGTCGGCATCTCCGCTCTCGGCGATCAATGCCCTGCCCTCGGCGCGGCTCACCGCCTGATAGCGCGCCTGGCGCACCTCGGGCTGCGGGCCCCAGTAGTCCTCGAAGGCGGTGACTTCCAGGCTCAAGGGCGGCGTCATGCGCAGCATGCGATAGGGGCCGGTGCCGATGACCTGCTGGGCGGTGCCCGTCTCATCGAAGGCTGCCGGCGCGAGTATCTGCTGGCGATAATCGGCCAGATAGGCGGGCAATGCGGCGAAGGGCTCGCTGAGGGCAATCACCAGCGTCTGGGCATCTTCGGCGACGATCCGCTCGACCGGCACCGACTTCAACAGACCCGGCTTGGCACTTGCGATCTCGAGCACCTGACGCGCCACCTCGGCATCCAGCTGGCTGCCATCATGGAACTGTACGCCGGAGCGGAGCGTGAAGCGCCACTCCAGGCCGTCATCCGAGACCTCCCAATCGGTCGCCAATCCCGGCTGCAGCTCTCCCGTGGCATCCACCTCGACCAGTGTCTCGACGATCTGCATGCGCTGGAAAAGAATGCCGCTGAGCAGCGGGTCCGCCCCCTTAATGTCGAAGGGCGCGACAATCTCCAGACGTCGTGTGTCAGCCGCCGACGCTTGCGCCGCTGAGGCATCTTGCGCATGGCTGGGCTGCACCACGGCCAGGCTCAGCGCGACGCTGGCGACGGCCAGCTGCCTGCGATCGTGAAGGAAGGTTCGGTATTGCCACCGAAGCCTTGAGAGCAATTTGACCATCGATATCGCGAGTCCCGAGCAAGAGCATGGATGCCGACGCGCAACCGCCGCCGACGAACAAAAACGCAATGTTATAGTGTAACTATTACGTTTTGGCAACTCTCGGCTCACCTTCTACGACTGGGCAAAGCTGGACGGGCACTTGAGGGGCACTTGAGGGGCGCTTGAAAGGTGCAGGACAAGCACTGGACAGGCATTCACTTGTCAGCGGCAACCCAACATCCGATGATAGATGGCAAACTACATTAGTATGCGCTAACCGACTGGTCCGCTATTCTGGACGAATGGTCATCAGTCCGCGCATCTGTGCCCCTACCCTCAACAATAAGCGACAGGATCATGGATGATCTCAGCATTACCCCTATCAGCGATTCGGCTTGCAGCAGCTATCTGAGCGCCGCGGCTCGGCGACTGTGCTGCGGCAACATGCTCGCGACCTACAAACGGCATGGCATGAGCTGGGACGAGGAGTTGTTCAGCGAGCGCTGGCAGGACAACGAAAACTACGCGATACGTATCAATGGCGAATGGGTCGGCTTCATCAGCCTCAAGGCCCTGCCGGACATCCTGTATCTGCGCGACCTGCAACTGGTGCCACATTGGCAAGGCCGTGGCGTCGGCTCCGCCTGCCTGAACTGGTTGATCCAGCTGGCAACGCAACAGGAGTACGGCCAGTCGCTGATGAAAGACCGCGCCTCCGAGCTCTCCCCGGGCGCTCAGCCCTGCCCGCGCGCGCTGCGCCTGAGAGTCTTCTCCGACAGCCCGGCATTGGCGCTCTACCAGCGCCACGGCTTCACCCTGGTCAATGAGCAGTGCACCCCGACGCGCAGTGGCAGCATCATGGCACTGGAAAGACCCCTCACCTTCCAGACAGCGCCGACGCTTGCCCCGCGGAGTGATCACGCGCCCCTGCCCCCGGTAGGCAATGCCTCTCTCGACACGATCATCGATGACCTTACCGAGGAAGAGGCCTTGACGATCACCGCCAAGCGCAAGCGACAGTCCCCTCCGGCCGCGCGGAACATCGCGCATCATTAGGCGATTTCCCGTGCGCGATTTCCGCCAGATACGACAATGCCCGGTCATAGGACCGGGCATTGTCGTTCAGGGCTCATTCACCATCAGGGGTGAGATTTTACTGCGCTTATGGCTGATGGGCTCCTCCTCAGCGGGCGAGGAAGTCCAGGATATAGCGCACGGTATCCTGCGGCTTTTCATCCGTCACCCAGTGACCGGCATCCTTCACCCAGATCAGCTCGGCACCCGGAATGGCATCTGCCAGCATCGGGGCGTAATCCGGCTTCTGGAAGTTGTCCTTGTCGCCCCACAGCACCAGAGTCTTGATCTCGATATTCTTGAGCTCACCGGCGATGGCCTGGGTGTATTCCTTGTTGAGACGACGCATGTTGCGGAAGAAAGCCGCCTTGCCTTGCTCGCTGTTCCACTGGGACACATAGCGCTCGACCATCTCTTCGGTCGCGACGGCCCGATCATGCACACCACTGGGCATGAAGCCGCGCATGGTGCTGATGAATTCCTCGACGCTGGTCGCTTCCTCGACGCCCGGCTCCAGCAGCTGCTTGAACTCCGGAATCGGCCAGGAATCGAAGCATACGCTGTCGATCAGTACTTGACGGCGAACACGCTCGGGATGATTGACGGCCATCAGCTGACCGATACCTCCGCCGATATCATGCGAGACGACATCCACACTCGCCACACCCAGTGAATCCATCAGCTTGATGAAGATGCGTGTCTGGGCATTGATGGAAACGTCAGCATCCACCGGCATGTCCGACTCGCCATAGTTGAGCATGTCCGGGGCGATGACACGATAATGCCTGGCCAATTCCGGCATCACATCACGCCACATCAGCTTGTTGGTCGGAATGCCGTGAATCAACAACAACGGCTGACCTTCACCCATTTCCTTGTAGGCAATGCGGTGACCTTCGATCATCGCATAACGGGTTTCCAGGGCTTCCATTGTCACGTTGTCGTGGCTCATTGCTGACCTCTTCGCTTGATGAATACTCAATCACGGCCTGGCGAAACAGTGCTATATCGCGGTGATGCCGTGAACGTGGGACCACCTTACGGATTCCTGAGCAATCACTCAAGCACGATTTTGATTGATTGCTCAAAATACGCTTTAATGGCCCCATCAAATTCAAGGGAAACGCCCATGGCCCGTGTCATCAACCGCAGTCTGCTTGATCTTCGTCGCCTGACCATCAACCTGGTGACCTACCCCGAAGGCCACAGCGTGATGCGCCACAACGACCCGATGGGCAGCGGCAGCTACTACAAGCTCAATATCGTGCTCAAGAAGCCCCGCCGGGGCGGTGTCTTCGAGACCGATGGCAGCCTCTTTCGCCTCGCGGACCGCGTGGTGCTGTTTCGCCCCGACCTTCACGAACACAGCGTCAGCCGCATCGAGCGCGGCAAACGCGTGCTGCTGAGCATCGCCTTGCACGCACCTTGGCGCTGACCCGCAATGGGACTGCGCAAAAGAACCTGAGGCAAAAGCGAATAATGAAACAGATAGCGGGTAGCGCCAAGTGACAAAAAAACGCCAGTCAGCAATTGCTGACTGGCGTTTTTGCCCACCTGAATCCAGGCCAGGAACGACGTGCTCGACAATGTGCTGCCTTGGCTATTCCATCCGGTCCAGCCCGACGCGATAACGGGCAAAGCCCATCTCGTCCTGATCCACCAACGTCATCGGGTAGACCGCCTGGGCATCAATGAACTGCTGCGCATCCTCGCCGGGGGCGGTGGTGAAGCGAATGTCCAGCGGGGTATCGGTGTCGATCGCGGCCAGCCGCCAGTTGTGATCCGCCGCGGGGTCCACCGCGCCCTGCTGCTGCGTCTGGCGCGAGATGTACTGGGCCAGAATGCTGCGATTTTCATCCGGTGACGCGAAAGCGATATGCGACTCTCCGGTGCCGGGGAAGTCCTCGCCGTAGGCGCGATAGTTGTTGGTCGCGAGCAGGAAGACCTCGTCGTCCTTGACCGGCTCGCCCTGGTAGGCGAGTCCCTGGATACGGTGGGCATCGGCGTCGATCAGCGCGCAATTGCCGTCGTAACGCGCCGGCTGCGTGACATCCACCCGGTACTCGACGCCATCGATCACGTCGAAGTTGTAGCTGCGGAAACCTTCCCAGTTGATCAAGGGCTGGGGCGTGGCGAGATCCGGATCAATGCGATGGAACTGGCCGGCGCTGCACTCGAGCCATTCCCGCACTTCCCTGCCGGTGACCTTGAGCGCCACCAGCGTATTCGGATAGAGATAGAGATCGGCGGCATTGCGGAAGCTCAGCTCGCCCGCCTCCATCTCGGTGAACTGGGTCGGATCATTGTGACGGCCGCCGACCTTGAACGGCGCGGCTGCCGAGAGAATCGGCAAGCCTTCCAGGTCCGGGTCGCCTTCGACGAAGCGTTTGACGTAATCGGCCTGGGCGCGATTGACGATCTGGATCGTCGGGTCGTCCTGCACCAGCGCCAGATAGCTCTTCATCGCCGCACTGGCGCGTCCGATGCTGCGATTGACGTACTCGCGCGTGGCGTCGTGCTCATGATCGACCAGCGCCGCCAGTTCGGCATCTTCCGCCACTTGCGCCTCGCCCCCTACCTGAATCGGGCGGGCTTCTGTCTGGCCGCTCACTACCCGCCACTGGCCCGAGGCATTGCTCAGTTCGAGATCCATCACGCCCACATGGCTGCCCCAGTGCCCCGGCATCATCGCCGGCACGCCATTGAGGGTGCCCCTGGCGATATCGGCCCCCGGTACCTCGGCGAATTCCTCGCTGGGGAAGACGGCATGGGCATGCCCGAAGGCGATGCCATCGATGCCCTCGACCTGCGAGAGGTAATACACCGAATTCTCGGCCATCACCCGGTAGTGGTCGGTCGAGATGCCGGAGTGCGGGATGGCGATCACCACATCCGCGCCCGCCCGGCGCATCTCGGGCACCCAGCGCCTGGCGCTCTCGGTGATGTCCTCGGCCGTCAGGCGGCCCTGGAGGTGCTTGCGGTCCCAGGTCATCACCTGCGGCGGTGCGAAGCCGATATAGCCGATCTTCAATGTCTGAGCGTTGCCCTCACTGTCGGTGAAGGCATGGGCGGTGATCTGGTAGGGCGTGAAGTACGGCTCGCCTGTCGTGGCGTCCAGCAGGTTGGCGTTCACATAGGGGAACTGCGCGCCGGACAGCGCCCGTTCGAGATACTCGAGCCCGTAATTGAATTCATGATTGCCGATATTGCCGACATCGTAATCCAGCTGATTCATGACCTTGTAGGCCGGGAAGACATCACCCTCCTCGAGACCTTCTGCCGCCATGTAATCGCCCATCGGGCTGCCCTGGATGAGGTCGCCATTGTCCAGCAGCACGCTGTTGGCTACCTCGGCACGCGCCTGCTTGATCAGACCTGCCGCGCGTACCAGGCCGATGCGCACGCTGGGCCGGTCCTTGTAATAGTCGTAATCCATCACGTTGGCGTGGATGTCGGTGGTCTCGATCACGCGCAGTGACAGCGTCGCGGCATTGGCTGGCTGAACGATCATGAAGATACCTCCGAGACTGGCCAGGCCAAGGATGGCTGCCCGCAAAGGCGGCTTGCGCCGACGTCCGGGGTGCTGCGCAACAGCTGGCGAGTCAGACGCCCGTTGATCTTCGCTAGCCGATGAAGCATTCGCCATCTCTCACTTCCTTGTCATGGGGGGATGTGCCAGTGCCCCTTGGGGGCAGCGCTCCATTATTCAGATGCCGACGCCTCAGGCAACTGGCGGTCTCTGCCCGCCAGCCAGCCGACACCTGCCATCAGCACACTGAGGACGGCGCAGACCATCAGTGCCAGCTGCCAATTGCCCTGCATATCGTAGAGCGCGCCGATCAGCGGCGGCCCCATGGCCGCGAGCAGATAGCCCAGCGTCTGCGCCATGCTCGACAGTGAAGCCGACTGCATGGCATCACGCGCCCGCAGCCCCATGAATGACAAGGCGAGAATGAAGCTGGCCCCGGAGCCCGCGCCCAGCAACAGCACCCACACCAGTGCCCACTTTGGCATCAGCCATAGCCCGATGAATCCCGCCAGCGACATGCAGGGCGTCGCGAAGGCGATCAGGCGTTGATCCTTCAGGCGCGGCATCAGGGGCACCAGAATCAATCCCGGCAAGGCCGAAGCCAGCTGGAGTAGACCATGCAACGAGCCCGCCTTCTCGGCTGAGAAGCCATTGTCCGCCAGCATGCTCGGCAGCCAGCTGTTGACGGTATAGAACAGCAGCGAATTGATGCCCATGAAGAGCGTCACCTGCCAGGCCAGTGGCGAATGCCACACGGCTGCCTGACGCACCGGCCGCGCGGCACCCTTCTCGACGTCCTTCTCGACGTCCTTCTCGGCACCCTTCTCGGCTTCCTTCGCCGCCGCCGGCAGGGAGCGACGTGACAACTGCGGCCACCACACCCCCATCGTCACCAATGGCAAAACGACCACTATGAGCATCGCGTACTGCCAGCCAGCGCTGCTGCCCTGTGCCAACGGCACCATCAGCGCCGAGGCGATGGCGGCCATGATGCCCATGGTCAGCACATAGCAGGAGGTCAGCAGCGCGACATGCTGCGCAAAGCTGCGTTTGACCAGACTGGGCAGCAGCACATTGCCCACGGCAATGCCCGCCCCGATCAGGCCGATACCCAGATAGAGGGCCAGCATGCTGCCCTGCACCCGCAGCACGATGCCCGCGGCGATCGTCACCAAGGCGAGGAAGAGACTGCGTTCAAGCCCGAGACCTCTGGCGAGGCGCGGCACCCAGGGCGAGACGACGACGAAGGCCAGCAGCGGCAGAATCATCAACAGGCCAGCCGCCGTGGCATTGAAGCCCAGCGCCGCCTGCAGGCGCTCCAGCAGTGGCGCGATACTGGTGAAGGGCGCACGCAGGTTCATGGCGATCAACAGGATACCGGCGATCAATACGGCCGGATGGCTCAGTCGCCGGACAGGAGACGAGTGGCAGAGTTCAGTCATGAGGCGCTCGCAGCGATCGTGAAACGGGGTAATGGCGGGACGACACCCAAGAGATGAGTCCGCACACAGAGTGAGGCTAGCTTAATCCCCTCGCCCACTGCAGAATTGAGCCATCATGACATCAGATCACTGAAATCAGACAATCTGCGAGCCGCCATGTCAGTGACCACACCCGTTCTACCGTCATCGCCCGGGGTCAGCACCCGCGGCCCCGATCAGGTGCCCTTCTCCAGCAGCGTCTGCGAGCACGACCCGGACATCTACGAGATTCCGGCCAGCGCCCTGCATGTCGAGACCGGCCAGCAGGTGATGGAGGTGCCGATCCACCAGCATCGCAAGGGACAGCTGGTGATCGCCCTGCATGGCGTGGTGACCAGTCGCGTACCGGAAGGTCTGTGGATGGTGCCGCCGCACAGCGGGGTCTGGATTCCCGGCAACCTGCCCCACAGCAATCATCTGACCCGTGGCGGCCGCGTCTGCCACCTGTTCATCGAGCCCGGTGCGCTCGAGATGCCAAGCCACAGCTGCACGCTGTCGATCTCGCCCCTGCTGCGTGAGCTGGTGCTGCGTCTGGCGGAGCTACCCCAGCCATATCCTGAACAGGGGCCGACAGCGCGGCTGGTCGGCGTGCTGCTGGAAGAGCTGGCCTGCATGCCAAGCGAACGTCTGCACCTGCCCTTGCCCGAAGACCCGCGGCTGACCCGCATCAGCGATGCCCTGATCAAGACCCCGGACGACCGACGCACCCTGGCCGAGTGGGCGAGCGAACTGGCGATGAGCGAACGCACCCTCGCCCGGCTTATCCAGCGTGACACCGGCCTGAGCTTCAGCCGCTGGCGTCAGCAACTGCACCTGGTGGTGGCGATTCGCCTGCTGGCCGAAGGCATGAGCGTGCAGCGCGTCTCGGAAGACGTCGGCTATCAGTCCGTCAACGCCTTCATCAGCATGTTCAAGAAGCTGCTCGGCACTACACCCGCCCGCTACCTGCAGGAACGCGAGCAACGCCGCTCGGGCAGTGGCATGGGCGGCGCGTGACGGCGACGCTTACTGAGCGGCCGCCTGTGCCACGCTGACGGCCAGCGCTTCGACGGAATCCACGATCGGCAGCCGGTCATCGAGCAGATGGCTGATAATGGAGAGCTCGGTGCAGGCCAGCACCAGCACATCGGCTTCCTGCGCCACCAGGTCAGCGGCGGCCTGACGGAAGGCTCCCCCGACGGCGTCATCACTCACCTGGCCTTTCTTGACGCTGCGGATCACCTCCAGCATCGCGTCCTCATCCTGGGGATAGGCCAGCGACAGACCACGCGACTCGATGAAGCCTTCGTAGAGGCCAATCTTGCGCAGCGCCGGGGAACACAGCATGCCGACACGTGCGCCCGGCCACTGCGCCGCCACCCAGTCCAGGGTGCGCTCGACGATATGCCACACCGGAATCGAGACGGCGTCCTGCGCATCCTGCCAGTAGTAGTGGGCCGTGTTGCAGGGCATGACCAGAAAATCACACCCGGACTGCTCCAGTCGCTGGGCCATTTCCGCGATGGCAGGCCCCGGAGAGACATCGCCCCCTTCCAGCAGAGCCTTGATGCGCGACGGCACCTTGGGATTGTTGTCGACCACCATGTGTACATGGTCGATGTCGTCTTCGGCCGGTGTGGCCTGGATCACCTGCTGCATGAAGGCCACCGTGGCATCCGGCCCCATGCCGCCCAACACGCCCACGACGATATGTTCTGCGCCCGAGGCGTCATGCGAGCTTCTCATTGGTCGTTCTCCGACAAAACTCTCACTGAAGATCAAGGCTCGAGAGGATGGCGACGTGGCCGGCATCCTCTCGAGAAACTGTTTCATGAGGCAGTGATTACGAAGGGCTGTGTTTACGAGCCACTGTGTTGACGAAAACAGTGATGACGAGCCACAGCCCTCCGCTGCGCCGCTAGAAGCCCATCATGTCCGGCAGCCACATCGTCAGCTGCGGCACGAAGGCCAGCAGCAATGCGATCAGCACCATGGTGCCGACCAGCGGCAGCGCCCGCACCGAGATCTTCTCGATGGACACGTTGGCGATGCTGGAGCTGATGAACATGTTCTCGCCCAGCGGCGGGGTCGAGAAGCCGATCCCGAGACTCACCACCAGCACGATCCCGAAGTGCACCGGGTCGACGCCCAGCTCCACCATGACCGGCAGCAACACCGGCGTGACGATCATGATGGTGGCCAGAATCTCGATGAACATGCCGACGATCAGCAGGAAGGCGATCACCAGCACCCACACCAGCCACAGGCTATCGGTGATGTTGAGGATGCCCTGGGCGATCATGGCCGGAATGTGATGCTCCACCAGGATGCGCCCGAAGGCGGTAGCGGTGAACATGATGATCAGCACGCGACCGGTCAGCCAGGTCGTGTTCTGGAAGGCTTCATTCAAGCCCAGCAGCGAGGACTCCTTGTGAATGAAGACACCGACGAACAGCGCATAGAAGATCGAGACGACGGCGGCTTCGGTCGGTGTGAAAAGACCGCTGTAGATGCCGCCGAGGATGACCACCGGTGCCATCAGTGACCAGAAGCCCTCCTTGAGTACCTTGAAGACACGCGCCTTGTCGTACGGCTCGCCCTGGGCCTGATAGCCGTTGCGCTTGGCGGTGATGTAGTTGGCGATCATCAGGGCCGCCCCCAGCATGATGCCCGGGATGACACCCGCCATGAACAGCGCCGAGATCGACTCGTTGGCGGTCACCCCGTAGATGACCAACGGCATGCTGGGCGGAATCACGACGCCCAGTCCGCCAGCGGTGGCGGTAATCGCCGCCGGATAGCTGCGGCCGTAGCCACGTTCGATCATCGCCGGAATCACCAGCATGCCCACGGCCGCCGTGGTCGCCGGCCCCGAGCCTGAGATGGCGCCGAAGAACATGCAGGCCATCACCGCTGCCGCCCCCAGGCCACCTGCGGCCGGGCCCGCCAGCTCTTCGGCGATACGAATCAGACGCCGCGCGATGCCGGCGTCGCCCATCAGGGCGCCCGCCAGAATGAAGGATGGCAGTGCCATCAGCGGGAAGGAGTTGATCGCCGAGAACGCCAGCTCCACCAGCGAGGTGATGTCATCACCACTGACGACATAGACCGCCATGGACGCCACCCCAAGGGCAACGACGATGGGTGAGCCCAGAAACAGCAGTGCACCGAACAGAGAGAACAGAATAGTCGCGGCCATGGCATCAGCCTCCCATCTTGGCGGTGCGGGTGTCATCGGCGGCATCCGGGGCCGCTTCCGTGATGCGCTTCACTTCCTCGTCGTCCACGTTGCCGGGCTCGATGCCTCTGACCAGCTTGAGGAACTGCACCTGCAATACGCGAAAGGCCATCAAGGTGAAGGCCACGGGGAAGATGTAATAGACATAGGCGAGCGACCAGCCGAGCGCTGGGGACTCATAGGGAAACTCGGTGAGAAGCCCGATCAGATCCAGGCTCTTGTAGGCGATGATCAGGCTGAAGAGCGCCCAGATAAGGTCGACGAACAGCAGGATGGCGTTGGCCACCTTGCGCGGCAGCAGATTGATATGGGTCTGCAGCCGATTGTGGGCACTCAGGTGAGCCGCGTGTGCAGCCCCCAGGAAGACGAACCAGACGAAGGCGTAGCGTGCCAGCTCTTCCATCCATGCCATGCCGATACCGAACACGACACGCAATACCACTTGGGAAAACAGCAGGAGTACGAAGACCGCGAGTAGAAAGCGGCAGGCGTAATCCTCGAGATTGTTCAATCTGGCCAACATGCGAGCCTCCTTCACGATGAACTGTGAGAGGGATACCAGCACTGTCTGGTATCCCTGCTCGATAGCATTGAACGCAGCGGGGGTCGCTCAGGCGTCATTCACGCTGACGCCGCGAGCGACCCCGCCCACTCGGGCTCAGTGGCCCAATGCTTTCTGCAATTCGTCGAAGGATTCCTTGCCGCCGATCTCTTCATAGAACTGCGGCCAGACTTCTTCCTTGGCAATGCTGATCCACTTGTCCTCGTCGGTCAGCTGGGCGGACTGCACCCCTTCCGCTTCCATGGCAGCACGCGCCTGAGAGGCCTCGGTCAGCTGGAATTGAAGCGCATAGAGCTGGGCTTCCAGGCCAGCGCGATCGATGATCTCTCGCTCCTCATCAGAGAGCTTGTTGTAGGTGCGCACCCCCATGACGATCGGCTGCAGGGAGTACTGATAGTGGACCTCGGTCAGATACTTCTGCACTTCCTGGAACTTCATCGTGTAGTTGACGATGTCCGGGTTGTCCTGGCCATCGATCACGCCCTGCTGCAGACCGGTGAAGACTTCCGGCCACGACATGCTGATCGGGCTGGCGCCCCAGGCCTGATAGGTGGCGAGCATGATCTTGTTCTGCGGCACACGGATCTTCATGCCTTCAAGGTCTTCCAGCGACGTCACCGGACGCTTGGAGTTGGTCAGATAACGGAAGTTGGAATACAGCCAGCTGACGATGTGGACGCCGGCCTGTTTCTCGGCGATCTGGTTCCATTCATCCGCCAGCGGGCCGGTGGTGGCCTTGACGGCATCCGCATGGCTACGCAGTGCATAGGGCATGGTGAGCGCGCCGAGGCGCGGCGCGTAGGGCGTCAGGTTGCCGACGCCGATCAGCGCGAAGTCCAGCTTGCCGATGCGCGTGTCCTGGATCATGCCGGTCTCGGAGCCCAGCTGACCGCCCGGGAACAACTCCACCTGCATCTCGCCATCGGAAAGGTCCTCGACCAGTTCCTCGAAGCGCTGTGCAAGCGCGCCCTGATCCGAATCCATCGGATCGCCCATGCCGACCTTGAAGGTCTTTGCCTGAGCGGTCGCTGACATCGCCAACATCACTGCGGTTGCCAAGAGAGCTTTATTGAACATTGTTATTACTCCACTGGTTGCGGGTCCGCATGGCCTGTCACCAGGACATGCGGATTGAAGATCATGTGGCTTTCAAAGCGTTATCGTTATGGGTTCACCCCTGTCACGTGCTGCCGCCGGGCATAGTCACGCGACGGTCGAGACAGGTCGTGCACTGTGCAGAGCGTCCTGGATCAAGTCCGCGATGACCTCGCAGTCCTGCACGTCAAAGGTCAGCGGGAGACGCAGATCACACAGCGTCGCCAGCACCCGGTCGGCATTGGGCACTGCACGATGGCTGCCCAGATAGGCCCAGCTGTCGTAGCGGCTGGTGTAATCCTCCGGCAGCGGCTTGCCGTACCATTTCACCGGTAGCCCACGCGCTTCACAGCCTGCGATGAAGGCGGCGATCTGCTCGTGGGAGCACTGCGCCAGAGTGAACTGGATGGAGCTTCCGACGTAGCCTTCCAGCGGGCCACGCAGGATGGGCGTGACGCCCGCCATGGCCTCGAGCCGGTCCTGCATGCGGGCATAGAGGGAATTCCAGCGCTCACGACGCTCTGCCAGCTCCCCCAGTTGCGGACGCAGGATGGCAGCACGCAGATTGTCCATGCGACCACTCATGTTGGGGGTCTGCAGGCGCGTCTCGGCGAAGCTCTCCGCGGCCGGCGCCGCCAGGTGGCGGTCGTACAGCATGTAGGAGCCCGACAGGATGATGGCGCGTCGCATCACCTCATCATCGGCGGTCGCCAGCAGGCCACCTTCACCGGAATTGACGTGCTTGTAGGTCTGGGTGCTGTAGCAGCCGACCTTGCCGAAGGTGCCGCTGGGCTTGCCGTCGTAGCTCGCGCCCATGGTATGCGCGCAATCCTCGATCACCGTGATGCCGCGGCTGTCGCAGACCTGCATGATCGCGTGCATGTCGCCGATATGGCCGCGCATGTGCGAGAGCATGAAGAAACGGGCCCCGCTCTGATCTGCCGCACGCGCCAGATCCTCCGGATCGACCGTGGTGTCCTCGAGGATGTCCACCAGCACCGGCTCGCCACCGGCGGCGACGATGCTGCCGGGCACCGGGGACAGGGTGAAGGCGTTGCACAGCACCTTGTCACCGGCCTCGAGTCCGCAGGCGCGCAGCGCCAGCTGCAGGGCATAGCCGCCGGAGGCACAGGCGAGCGCGTGGGGGATGCCCAGACTCGCCGCGAATTCCTGTTCCAGCAGCGCCGCTTCGCCCTGCTCGCCTTCCGCCAGGTTGTAGCGATGCAGGCGACCACTGCGCATCACGGCGACGGCAGCCTCGATGGCGGTATCGGAGATGGCTTCCTGCTGGGTGAATGACTTGGCAAAACGACGCATGTGGCCTCCTCAATAACGCTTCTGGGCATAGACGGGGAAATCCCAATCCTGCTCGGGGAAGTATTTGGTGAGGCGCCAGTCACAGGCACGCGCATGGCCTTCCATCCCTTCGGTGCGCGAGATACGCGAACCGATGGCACTGAACTTGAGGTTGGCTTCGGCGCTGAGTTGTTGCGTGGTCAGTACCTTCATGAACTTGTGGACATTCAGACCGCCTGAGTAGCGCCCGGCCCGCTTGGTCGGCAGGATATGGTTGGTGCCGGAACACTTGTCACCGTGGGTGACGGTGCTGCCTTCGCCCAGGAACAGAGAGCCGTAGTTGCTGAGATTCTGCTTCCACCAATCCAGGTCCTCACACAGCACCTGCAGGTGTTCGCAGGCGTACTGATCACTGATCTGGACCACTTCTTCGCGGGTGTCGCAAAGGATGACTTCGCCGTAGTCACGCCAGGCGGCGTGGATGACCTCGGCGTTGGGCATATCGTTGCCGACCAGCGGCACCAGCTCGATGACGCGGCGCGCAACTTCTTCACTGGTAGTGAACAGCCAGACCGGCGAGTTCGGTCCGTGCTCCGCCTGGGAGACGAGATCCACCGCGATGGTCATCGGGTCTGCGGTGTGGTCGGCGATCACCGCCGATTCGGTAGGGCCGGCAAAGACGTCGATGCCGACCTGGCCGAACAGCAGACGCTTGGCTTCGGCAACGAAGGCATTGCCCGGGCCGACGAGGATGTCGGCTTCGCGCCCGCCGAATAGGCCGTAGGCCATGCTGGCGACCGCGTGAACGCCGCCCATCTCCAGGATGCGGTCGGCGCCAGCCACATGCATGGCGTAGGCGACGGCCGGATTGATGCTGTCGCCGCGCGGCGGCGAACAGGCCGTGATGTGCTTGACGCCGGCGGCCTTGGCCGTGGCGACGCTCATCAGCGCCGAGGCGGCATGCGCGTAGCGTCCGCCCGGCACGTAGCAACCCGCGGCATCGATGGGCAGCACGCGCTGCCCCAGCACGACACCCGGCTCGGTCTCGATCTCGAAGGATGTCAGGCTGTCGCGCTGCGCTTCGGCGAAACGACGGATCTGGCGATGGGCGAAATCGATATCGTCCTTGACGCTCTGCGGCACGCTCTCGATCAGCGTGGCCAGCTTTTCCTCGCTGAGGACGAAATCACCGCTCCAATTGTCGAACTTCTCGGCATACATGCGCACGGCGTCTTCGCCACGCGAGCGAATGTCCTGCAGCATGTCCTGGACGATGGCCGTGGTGCGCTGATCTTCCTCTGCCACGCCGTCGGCCGCTTCAGCCAGCTTGAGGTGTCTGATTGTCATTGTGATTCCCCGAAAACTGCTGTGATCATCACGCTCCCTTGCCAGCTGGGCCCGGGAGCATGTCGTTACGGGATGCGCCAGTCACGCCGCTGTCATCAGGCGAGGCGCATCACTGGCCGCAAACGCTATCAGGCCTGGTAATCCGCGAAGTTGAAGGCATCCGGGTAGCCGAACAGAGCCACGGCACCGCCGGTGTGCAGGAAGACCACGTTCTCGCCTTCCTTGAAGTGTCCCTTGCGCACCAGGTCGATCAGACCGGCCATGCCCTTGCCGGAGTAGACCGGGTCCAGCAGGATGCCTTCCTGCTGAGCCAGCAGCGTAACGGCCTCGATCATGCTTTCGGTCGGAATGCCGTAGCCTTCACCGACGTAATCGCAGTTGGCGACGACATCTTCACGCTTGACCACGTCAGACAGGCCCAGCTTGGCTTCGGTCTTCTGTGCCAGCGCGAAGACATTGCCTTCCTGCTTGTCCTTCGGTGCCCGTACGCCGATGCCGAGTACCGGAATGCCGGAGTTGCACGCGGTCAGGCCCGTCACCAGACCCGCCTGGGTACCGGCGCTGCCGGTGGCGTGCACGAGGTGATCGATCTTGAGGCCCATGTCGTTGGCCTGGGACAGCAGTTCGAGGGCGGCATTCACGTAACCCAGCGCGCCGATCTCGTTGGACCCCCCCCCCGGGATGATGTAAGGCTTCTTGCCCTTGCCGATCAGCTTGTCGGCCAGCGCTTCCATCTCGGCGGCCATGTCGGCCCCACCTTCACGCTTGGCGACCGTCGCGCCATGCAGCTGGTCGAGGAAGACGTTGCCGTTGTAGTTGTAGCTGCGGTCGTCGCTGCCGGTACGGTCTTCCAGCAGGATGTGGCACTCAAGGCCCAGCTTGCAGGCAGCGGCAGCGGTCTGACGCGCGTGGTTGGACTGGGTAGCGCCCTGGGTGATGATGGTGTCGGCGCCCTGCTCCAGCGCGTCCGCCATCAAAAATTCCAGCTTGCGGGTCTTGTTGCCACCGGTGGAAAGCCCGGTGCAGTCATCACGTTTGATCCAGAGACGCGGCCCACCCAGCAGCTTGCTCAGGTTGTCCATCGGCTCCAGCGGAGTCGAGAGGTGACCAAGGCGAACACGGGGAAAACGGGACAGATGCATACGAGCCTCCAAGCGAGTCATTGTTGTCATAGGGATTACTCTCATAACGACGTTCGTCGAATGTGTGACATCACTCCGGCACGCCGCCGAGCGGTCTTCACAACAGTAAGCCGCGATTCTCGCCAGTCCCAATGCCATGTTTCTCAAAGTTTGTTACTTTTCTGCATGACCAGTGGCTTCCTCTGACCCGACTCAGATATTCAGAAGATTGACATGTCCGCAACGCCGACTGGCAGTCATATCCATTGTCCGAAAGCCCCGTTCTCATGGGGCACCCGGTCAGCGTCATGCCATGTCCACAGGTGTCGCTGCAGGCTTCACCACAATGGGAAAGCGGTGCATGATGGCCAACCTCCAACAACAACCGACATCTCCTCAGGCGACGCATGAAGATCGAATGGATCGAAGACTTTCTCGCATTGATCGAGGCCGGGACCTTCTCGCTGGCAGCCGAGCGACGCAACGTGACGCAACCCGCCTTCTCGCGCCGGATACGGCAGCTCGAGGAATGGCTTGGGGTCGAGCTGGTCTATCGCCAGTCGCAGCGCATGATCCTCACCGAGCACGCGCTGGAGTATGAGCAGGAAATGCGGGAATGGCTGGCGCGGCTCTACACGTTGCGCAGCCGCCTGCGCAGCGAGGCCCGCCAAGGGCCGAAGGCGATCATCACCACCCAGCACACCCTCACCGTCAGCTATCTGCCGCGGTTGCTGCGCTATTTCCGGCACAACTCCCCCGACGCCGGACTGCAGGTGAAATCACTGGATCGCAGCGAATGCCTTCAGTTGTTCGATCACGGGCAGGCCGATCTGCTGCTGTGCTCCGAGCTTCAAGGCGCGCCCGTCTTCGAGGGAAATTGCGGTATCAATCGCCTCTCACTGGGGCTGGAGCGCCTGCTGCCGGTGTGTGCCCCAGATACCCTGGGTCGCCCCCTGCACCTGCCACGCAGTGATCAACGCCTGCCCTTGATCGCCTATGATCCGGAAAGCTTTCTGGGCCAGATTCTGGCCTCGCCTTACCTGATGGATCTGCAGCGCGCCCAGGACATCGACATCATCTGCGAGACCTCCTTCACGCTGGGCATTCGTGAACTGGTGATGGCCGGACTGGGGGTTGGCTGGCTACCCCATGGATTGATCGAGGATGATCTGGAGAGCGGCAGGCTGGTATCGCTGCTGGATGATCTGGGCGGCCCGACCCTTGAGGTAGCCTGCTATTGCCGCAATGACAACAACAGCACAGCGACCGATGCACTATGGCAACTGCTCAAGGAGAGCCCGCCTGCCGTATGACATCGTGAGCCTCTCATCACTTTTCATTTCCAAGAGCCCACCATGAATCGCATCAACCCCGAGAAACTGTTGCAGAGCAAGTGGACTGCCGTGTCTCCCCCGCAATCGTGAGCGACATTTCATTGTCACGCGCCTGATTCGTGATGAGCAGGACGAGCATGTGGTCGAGGTCGTACTGCAGGCGGTATTGACCCGCAGGGATCTTACCCTCGCCTGGCGCGAGCTCAAGGAAGACGGCGTCTGGCAGATGGGCTGGAAATGATGGCCCGGCATGAGCACCGCTGAACGCAGAAACGCCGCCCTCGGGCGGCGTTTCTGCGTCTAGGCGTCCAATCTACCCACGATCTCAGGCCACGACCTCGGCTTCCAGCTGGTCACACAACATGGCCATGCGCTGCACCGCTTCCAGCAGGGTGTCATCCGGCACGGTCAGGGCGACACGCACCAGGGGTGTACCGCAATCACCGAACACACTGCCGGGCATCACCGCCACCTGCTGCTGTTCCAGCAGTCGCCAGGCGAATTGTTCGCCGTCAAGGCCGGTGCGGGAGACATCGACCATCAGGAACATGCCCCCCTGTGGCAGACTGGAGGACAGCTGCGGAATGGCCGCCAGCGTTTCATGCACCAGGCGCGCGCGGCGTCCAAGCGACTCGCGCAGACGCTCGGAGGTATCGAAATCTCCGCGCAGCGCGGCTTCGGTCATGTCAGCGATGAAAGGCTGGTTACCGAACAGCATGGTTTCCGAGACCGGCAACAGCCGACGACAGAATTCCGCCGAGCCGATGGCCCAGCCACTGCGAAAGCCGGTGGCGGCGTGGCTCTTGGAGATGGAGGACACCACCACGGTGCGCTCACGCAGTGCCTCGATTTCCAGCGGCGAGACGAATTCGCCCGTGAAGATCAGCGCTTCATAGACCTCATCGCAGACGATCCACAGATCATGCTCGCGACATAGCGCGCCGATGTGCTCGAGGGTCGCCCGGTCCATCACCGCCCCGGTGGGGTTGTGCGGGGTATTGAGCAGCAACACACGGCTCTGCGGCGTGATGGCCGCGGCGAGGTCCTGTGGCTGCAACACGAAACCATGCTCCATGCGCAGCGGTACCGGCTGCAGGTCACCGCCAGCCCCGCGGATCACGCCCTCATAGGTGGCGTAGTAGGGGTCGCCGGTCAGCACGCCGGCCCCCTCCTCCACTAGCGCCAGCATCACCGCGAACAGCGCCGTCTGAGTGCCGGGGAAACACAGCACGTTGTCTGCGCTGATCTCGGGCATGCGCGCTGCATAGCGCTCGGCCAGGGCCGCGACCAGCCCCGGCTCGCCACGGCCATCGGAGTAGCGGGTACGCCCGGCGCGCATTGCCTCGACACAATGCTCGACCAGCGCCGGATGCGTGGCGATATCCGGCTCACCGATGGTCAGCTCGATGATCGGCTCGCCGGCCTGGATGCGCCGGCGAGCGGCGCTGTGAACGGCCCATTTGTCACCGCCCAGGTCACTCAGTCGTTCGGTAATGGTGGCGTAGCGCATGCTCAACTCCTGTGGGATGGGGATGGTGTCGCGATGCCGACGTGCTCAAGCAAGGTGCCCCGGGGCAGTCGCAGAATGCCCTCTGCTGCGCGTATGGCGATCGCCGGCAGCCGCTCGACCGGATAGAGGCCATGTTCAAGCCCGCCCTCCAGCCACAGGCCATCGATCAAGCCATTGAGGGCAATCGCCTGCTCCTGACACTCGCGTGCGCCCGCCGGCAGTGCGTGGGCGCTCAGCACCGGATGGACCAGCTGTGCGAGCAGGTCGAGAAACTCGCGATAGGTTTCCTGGTGCACCGCCGAATAGCTGGCATCGTGGCGTACCCGGCCGATGAAGGTCGCCCACAGGGAGATCTTGTGGGCGGCCAAGTTGGGCTGCGCGAGACTCGCCGCGATGAAGCGCGCCAGACGACACGCCGGGGATTCATCACTGGCCGGGCTGGCATCGGCGATATCGGAGGTCAACTGGCCCATCATGTAGGCGTAGGCGGCCCGCACCATGTCGTCCTTGGTGCCGAAATGGTGGCGAATCAGTCCGGGCGAGACCCCGGCAGCCTCCGCCACGCGGCGCACGCTGGCGCCGGCCAGACCGTGCTGCGCGACACAGCTCAAGGTGGCTTCCAGCAGGTCGCGACGACGCTGATCCTGGGAAAGCCGCTGGAATGCCTTGCGACTCATCGTGATGTCTCCCGTCCGGTCGCGGGCCCGCGCATCAGGCACTCGACGGCCTCTCGAGCGACGATGCCTTCAACAGCGCACCTGCTATTAACAACGATAATCACAGCCAAGGCTCTCCAGCAGTCGCAGATGAGACTCCCACTCCAGCGCCAGATCTCCCTCCTCGTGGATGGCCATGTCGTACTGACCGACCACATGCTCACAGATCTCGGGCGAGAGGCGGCGCACCGGCTGGCCCATTGACAAGGTCGCGACCTGGATCTCGCAGCTGCGCTCGAGATAGAACATGTTGTTGAACATCTCGGCGGCAGAGGCGCCGGTGGTCAGCAGGCCATGATTGCGCAGGATCAGCGCTGGATTGTCGCCAAGGCTCGCCACGATGCGCTCGCGCTCATCCAGATCCAGCGCGATACCCTCGTAATCGTGATAGGAGACGCGGCCATGGAACTGCAGGGCGATCTGATTCAGGGGCAAGAGCCCTTCTTCCAGGCTCGACACCGCCACACCGGCGCGGGTATGGGTATGCATGATCCAGCTGGCTGAGTGACTTGCAGCATGAATCGCCGAGTGAATGGTGAAACCGGCCGGATTGACCCGCGCGGCGCTGTCATCGACCTTCTGGCCGTTGACGTCGATCTTGACCAGCGAGGACGCCGTGATCTCCTCCCAGCGCCAGCCGTAGGGGTTGATCAGAAAATGCCCTTCCTCATCCGGCACCCGCGCCGTGATGTGGGTGTAGATCAGGTCGGTCATGCGGTAGTGCGCTGCCAACCGGTAGCAGGCCGCCAGGTCCAGGCGTGCTTGCCACTCCGCGTCACTCATGGTCGATGCCGGCATGTTGCTGTCTCCTGTGGTCACAATGTCGCTGTCTGGGGTCGAGAAAGGCTCGGCTGAGCCTTGAGAAGCATTGAAGCGTCCACCTTCGGGGTTCAAGCGACGCGAGCCTCAATCGCTGCGGATTTCAAGCGCTGCGGCCCTCAATAGCCACGCTGGCGATCCACGCCCAGCGTGAGCGGCAGGCCATCGTGCAACTCACGCGCCGTGGCCACCACCTGCTCGGCCACCACCTCGGGGAGCGAGTCACTGGCCACGTGCGGCGTGATGCGCAGGCGCGCGTCCTGCCACCAGCGGTGAGTGGGCGCCAGCGGCTCCTCGCGGAAGACATCCAGCGTCGCGCCTGCCAGTTGCCCGGCGTCGAGCGCGGCTTCAAGGTCCGCTTCCACCAGGTGCTCGCCGCGACCGATCTGCACCAGCCAGGCGCCACGGCGTAGCCGGGCGAACAAGGCAGCGTTCAACACGTTCTCGGTCGCCGGGGTCAACGGCAGGATATTGATCAGATAATCGGCACCGTCAGCCGCCACCATGACGGCAGCCTCACCGGTCAGGTAACGCACACCCGGCACCGGCGCGGCCTGTTCGCTGCGACAGGCGACCGTCACCGAGAAGCCCAGGGTCGACAGCGAAGTGACGACGGCGCGCCCCATGCTGCCGTGGCCCAGTACTGCCACCTGTGCCTTCTCTGGCGCACGCATTGCCAAGGGCTGCCATTCGCCACGCGTGGCATTGTCGGCCATGACGGCAAACTCGCGCTCGCGATGCAGTACCTCGTGAGCGGCGAAACCGGCCATCAGATACGCCTGATGCGGGTCGCGCACCCGTGCGACCTGAACCTCGGCCGAGAGCCCCGGATGCCCCAGCAGGGCGTCCACCCCCGCCGCGATCGACATGGCAAGCCGAAGATTCGGGTACGGCGTGAAGGCGTCCTCCCCCGGCTGCCAGCAGATGGCGAACCGCACCGCGCTCGGGTCCTCGATCTCATGCGGATGACGCAGTACGACATCGTCGCCCAGCTGGCGCAGCGCTTCACCGTAGACGCTGTCCAGGTCCAGGGACTCACTCAGATAGACACCCAGAATCGGGGCTTGGCTTGGCATTGGCTCTCCTTGTGACACGACTGGCAGCGAGTGGATTGCCATGGATTCCCCCTCACTATTACACACTCGTATAACTACTGCCAACCGTCACGTGCTCCCCTGCTCCCTCATCGCCTTGCCAATGCCTTGATCGACGGGGTGTTGCCGTCACCGCACTGTTCGGGATGAAACATGCGCGCCACAACGACAAAAGGAGAGGCGCAAGCGCCTCTCCTTTTTCATGTGTCATCTGGTCGATGGTGCAAGCTGGCGTCAGCGGTGATGACAGCCTGCCGCTGCCAGCCTGATGGCAGCGGGGATTCACAACGAGGCCACCTTCGCCACTGGCGGGCGCTGCTTACCCTGGGTGACGATGTAGATACCGCTTGCGACCACGATGGCGGCGCCCAGCAAGGTCATGGCATCGAGGCTTTCCCCCAGCACCATGACCCCGAGCGCCAAGGCAAACAGGACGCGGGTATAGCGAAATGGCGTGACCACCGAGACCTCGCCCTTGCGCATGGCAATCGTCAAGGCGTTGTAGGCGATGACCCCGAGTATCACGGCACCCACGATCAGCCAGGTCGCCTCGGGCGCATACGCAAGCGGGGTCTGCTGGTAGAGAGCGATCAGCCCCCCCGCCGGAATCAGGGCGAGAAAGCCATAGATGCCGAGCTGGACGTTGGACAACGATGCCGGCGCGCCGCGCGTCGCCAGATCCCGTCCGGCGAAGCCGATCGTACTGATCACCGCAAACAGTGAGGTCATGTTGAAGCTGTCGAGGCCGGGGCGCACGATCAGCAATACACCAATGAAGCCGACACCGATTGCCAGCCAGCGCTTGCGGCTGACGCGCTCCCCGAAGAACAGTGCCGCCCCGGCCACCACGACCAGCGGCGTCGCCTGCAGGATGGTGGAGGCAGTGGAAAGCGGCATCAGGGTGATGGCGAGGGCGAAGCTGCTGCGGCCGATGATTTCACAGATGACACGCACCAGAATCGGACGCGAGAAGATCGCCGCAGGCATGAGGGACTCACCGCGCAGGCAGGTCAACAGCATGAAGACCAGCATGCCGCCGAGACCGAACAGCATCAGGGTGATACCGGTCGAGGTATGCCCCGCCGCCAACTTGAACAACAGATCCTCCACCGCGAATGCTGCCATCGCGATGACCATGAAAACACTGCCACGCATATTGTCCACTCAAGCCCCCTTGGTCTTTCAAGTCACATTCACCAGACGGTCTGGCGGCCAGGATCAAGCGCGTATCGCGCTGCAACATCACCCCACGGCAGGCAGCGGCTCCGTTTGATCATCTGTGGCATCGTCCCACCATCACGCCATCAAGTCTTGCACCCTGCGCTTGAGGTGAAATAGGCGCGATTGCCGCAAAGACGCGTTTCAGCCCCCCCATGATGGCGCAAGGCCACGCTATCCGGCACTCTAGTGATGCGATGGCACCGCTCTTGTTAGACGAAAGATATGGCGTCAGGCGCCCGGCGCGCTCGAATCTGAACGTCAAGGAAAGCCCGAACTTCAAGGCAAGCCTCGCACAGCAAGACGCCCGCGATCAGCGAGCAGGAGCTCGTGAACGCGGGCGTCAGTCCTCAATGTCTCTTCACACGGCTCAGTCCTGCTGATTCTCCAGCAGCGACTTCAGACCATGCGGCTGGCAACGCAGGTACTGGGGCGCGGCCTTGACGGTATCCCCCAGCGCAGCAGCCGCGTGCCACGGCCAGCGCGGGTCGTAGAGGATGCCACGCGCCAGCGCGATGGCATCGGCACGCTCGTTCGCCAGCAGGTCTTCGGCCTGCTGCGGCTCGGTGATCAGGCCAACGGCAATCACCGGCATCTTCACCTGCGCCTTCAGGGCCTCGGCGTGCGGCACCTGATAATTAGGCGCTACCGGAATCTGCTGCTGCGCGCTGAGCCCGCCACTGGAGACATGCAGATAGTGGCAGCCACGACGGTCCAGCGCCTTGGCAAGTTCGATGCTCTGCTCGAGGTCCCAGCCGCCCTCGACCCAGTCCGTCGCGCTGATCCGGATGCCCAGCATCACATGCTGCGGGATCGCGGCCCGCACGGCGTCAAAGACCTCAAGCGTCAGACGCATGCGGTTCTCGAGCGAGCCACCGTAGTCATCGTCGCGCTGATTGCTCAACGGCGACAGGAACTCGTGCAGCAGATAGCCATGCGCCGCATGCAGCTCGATGCCGTCCAGGCCGATGTCGACGGCGCGCTGCGCCGCCGCCACGAAGTCCGCGATGGTGCGCCGGATCTGCTCGCCACTCATCGCCTCGGGGAGCGGCCCGCCTTCGCTGAAGGGAATCGCGCTGGGGGCGAGTACCTGCCAGCCATTGTCGTTGCCTGGCGCGATGGCGGCACCGCCCTCCCAGGGCTTCTGGCAGGATGCCTTGCGTCCCGCATGACCGATCTGCACCGCCAGCGGCATCGGCGAATAGCGGCGGATACGCTCGACGACTCCCTGCATGGCTTGCTGGCATGCCTCATCGTAGAGTCCGACATCGCCATGGGTGATGCGCCCTTCCGGGGCGACGGCGCTGGCCTCGAAGATCAGAAGCCCAGCCCCGGACTGGGCGAGATTGCCAAGATGCTGATCATGCCAGGCCTGCATCTGGCCCTCCTCGGCGGAGTACTGACACATGGGCGCGATGATGATGCGATTGTCCAGCGTGAGCGGGCCGAGGGTAAGCGGTGAAAACAGTGTGGACATGAAATTCCTCTAGTGCATTCAGGGCGGGTTCGGCAAGGCGCAGGCGCGAACATGGCGAGAAGGTCCGTGCTACCAATGCCAACGCAGTGCAAGCATAATGCGGGCGCCGGGGAGGCACCACAAGCGCAAGTTGGCCATGATGACGGCAACGCTGAGTTGCCCATGTTTCACGCACGCCCTGCCAGCGCCTCACCATCAGCGCCCCACCATCAGCGACTCGCCTCACCCTCCAGCACTTCCTTGACCAGCAGACGCCCGACATCGGCAATCGCGGCATTGCGCGCTGCCAGATCGGCCTCGCTTTCGGTCAGATAGACCGCCACGATCAACGGGGCACGCAACGGCGGCCACAAGATGGCAACGTCATTATTGGTGCCATATCCCCCGCCGCCGGTCTTGTCCGCGATCTGCCAGTCATCGGGCAAGGCCGCCCGCAGCTTGTCATCGCCGGTGGTGTTGGCCAGCATCCAGCCCTGCAGGGCAAGGCGCGATGGCTCGCTCAGCGCATCCCCCACCAGCAATCGCTGCAGGGTGGCCGCCATCGCGTGCGGCGTGGTGGTATCGCGAGGATCACCGGGGGTGGCTTCATTGAGCGCCGTTTCACGTCTGTCCAGCCGCGTGCTGTCATCGTTCAGGCGCCGCAAATAGGCCGTCAGTGCGGCCGGGCCGCCCAGGGCGTCGAGAATCAGGTTACCCGCGGTATTGTCGCTGGTCGTGATAGTTGCATGGCACAACGCCTCAAGCGTCAGCCCGCCATCCCGGGTGTGGTGCTCGGTGATGGGGGAGTAGGTCACGAGATCCGCCGGGCGAATCGCCACCTTGCGTGACAACGATTCCTGGCCTTCGTCCACCCGAGAGAGCAGATGACCACAGGCCAGCACCTTGAAGGTGCTGCTCATGGGGAAGCGCTCATTCCCCCGCCAGCTGAAACGGGTGCCATCGGCGGTATCCAGAACGGTGACACCGATTCGCGCGCCGACCTCTGATTCGATGGCCTGAATGGCCGACGCCGAGAGCGGCTTGTCAGCGGCCAAAGCATCGTCCGCGGCCTGAGCGCCCAGCGACAGACAGGCAAGCGCGGCGGCGGCCAGCCACTGTTTCCAGCACCTTGAAGGCCTGACAGCAAGCTTTACCGCAAGGCTGGAAGAGTGCAATGGAGACGAGCGGTGATCGGCACCGCACAGGCGCTGAGGGGATGAAGGCATCAATGATATGTCCTGATCATGGGGAGCGGTCGTGTCGCAAGACACGACCCAATATGCAGCATGCTACATGTACCATAGCCGCTTAAGCGCGGACATGCCGGCCATCTCACTACGGGCCGCGGGCTGGCAGAGACTTGATCTGGGTCAATGCCTGCGCACGCTGCCCTCACTCATCGAGAACCTTGAGCGTCTTGTTGCGCTTGGCGCCGGGCTTGGCATGCCATGACAGGCGAATATCGAGGCGATGATGATCATCCTCTCGCCGCGCCGTGACCTTGAGGGTCATCAGGCCGCGCGGTGCCAGCCGTATCTCGCCGTCCTCATCGCGAAATGACAACAGTCCCTTGCCCAGCCCCTTGATGATGGCCTTGAGAATGCCCTGAACGCCATCGATGGACTGCAATGATTCATGTCGGAACAGCGACTTGTCCTGCTTGTCGTCTTTCACCTGCCTCTCCTGTGCGTGTATCAGGGCGCGTAGACCTTGACCTCGGGATGGTCATTGCTGATGCCGACGATGCGTCCACAGGCTTCTATCAGCGTCGCCCCCATGCCCACGCCATCCAGCCCTTCCTTGCGGCGTGAATTGCGATCCAGGGTGACGTCGCCCTCGATATGCAGAAGCCCGTGGCGCCAGCCCAGTTGCTGGCCCGCCTGATGATTGACGTGGCCATGCATCACGGCACGAATGCCGACCTTGTGCAGGCGCTTGACGCCTGCGGCGCTCAGCACCATGTCGCTCTTGCGATATTTGGTGCGCAGTACATTGGCCAGCTCACCGTAATAGAAGGTGAACGGGTCTTCGCGCAGGATGCGCCGGAATTCCTGATTGACCTGCGAGACCTTCTGGCGGCCGAGTCGTCTGGCGAAGGCATCATCCACGCCTGCATGGACATGCAGGAAGGCGCCACTGCGATAGGCAAGGCGCATCTCGTCGAAGAACCAGGCAAAGCGCCCGCCGGGCTTGAGAAACAGCTCGTGGGCCTTGAGCGCGGCGGCATAGGTCTGACGCAACGAGAGGCCATGTTTCTCACAGGCATGCTCGAAGCCATCGGCCTTGGCGCTCAGGCGAGTGATCTCCTTCTCCAGCGCCTCCCCCTTGAGCACATGGCCTGCCGATTTGCGAAACTGCTCCGCCCAGTCCGGCCCCGGGTACAGGCGTCGACGGCATTCACTTCGCGAGGGAATGCTCTTCATCGCCCGCGGTCTGTCCGCCAGATAGTGATCGAAGACTTCCTTTAGCAGCGCCAGCCCCTTGGCGCCCATGCGCACGAACAGATGATCGGTTCGCGCCGAATCATCATGACTCAGCCGCATCAGCGCCAGCATCAGCCGCATGTCGTGATTGCCCGCCAGCAACTTGAGGCGTGCCCCGCTGCGCATCAAGGTGCGCAGGGCTTCCAGCAGCTCCAGATTGCTGGGGCCCTTGTCGAGGCAGTCACCGCCGATGACGAAGACACTGCGCTTGCCCCGCGCCGTCAACACCAGGTTGTCCCGCGAGGTCAGGCGCACACCGCCACTGGCCACCAGAGACGCGATGAAGGCTTCCGCGTCGGCATGGGCATCGGAGATGAAGATGACATCGCGGCGTGGCCAGTCCTTGCTGCCCAGCTTGCGAGCGGCGCGGGACACCTTGTCACCGGCGCGCAGGTGCTGATGTGTCTCGGGCCACTGAGCCGCGTGACTGGGCAGCGCCTTCAGATAACGCGTCGGGCCTCGGTAACGCGGTACGGCGTCGCTCATGGGGGGACTGAGGGTCATTGGGCTATCTCCTTGTGGCATCTGCTTGCCTCGTTGAACTCACCGGCCTGTGGCAAGCAAGCGCCTTGCCGCTCCTTGGGGACCATCCTGGGGAATGTGGAATGAGGTCACGGGCACAGGGCGACAAGATTATGACCGTTTGATCACAGAAAGATGACAGACTCGTATCACGCTGATGCGCTGGCCTGCTTCTCTGCTGTCAATGACTCCGCCCATCTCCTGCTCTCCAGCACCCCGCCCGCTCCCGGCACTTCAGTACCCCGCCGGCTGGCCGCCAACTCAGTCCTGCGCGGGCTCGTGACGCTGGCGCACCTTCCACTCGCCAGCCACATGCCGCCATGACCCTGACGGGGTTTGCTCGATGACCACCGGCCGTGCATGGTGCATGCTCAGCCCGGCAATCTGGTCGAAGTCCAGCACGCCCAGCAGATGCGCCGCATGCCGCAGCGCCGCGCCATGGCCGACGACCAGTGTCAGCGTGGCGCCCGATGTGGGGGTTGATGTGGGAGCCGAGGCAGGAGCTGGTGGGGAAGCCGGCAACGAAGCAATGAAGTCGGCCACCCGCTGGCCGGCCTGCATCAGTGATTCAGCCCCTGGCAGCGGCAGGCGAAAGTGGCTGTTGGATTTCCAGTCGGCCGGCAGGAAATCCACGCGCGGGTCATGACGCACCGCTTCGGCGATCTGTGCCGTGGTCAGATTGGCGGCGCTGCCCAGACTGCGCTCCCACAGGGCATCATGTGCCATGAGCGAGAACTCACGCCCTGTCCTGTCACCCATGACCTCGTTCATCACCTGCGCCGTCTGCCAGGCACGCAACAGGCTGGAGGCATGTACCGTGCTGGCCGGTTGCCAGCCATGGGCCTGACACAGCATCAGCACTTCCTCGGCTCCCTCACGCGCCTGGCGCTCACCGCGACGGGTCAAGGGAAACGGCTGCAGCGCGCTCGGGGTATCAATCTGCTGGTGATAGTCGGCATGACGAATCAATGCCACACGTCGGATTGTCGGTTCATCAGTCATCGGCCGTCGCTCTTCCCGTCTTCACTCGGTATTGATTCATGCTAGCGGTCCTCGCCATGCGTCGCCTCGTACGGTGCTAGTGGCTCTAGTGGAACCAGTCTCCCGCGCTCACGTCGCCTGGCGCGACTGATCAAGCCGTGCCAGCAACGCCATGGCGGCGTGCCCCATCTCGTGGTTCTTCAACAGGCTCGGCACGACCTCCGCCGCCACCCAGCGCCGACTGCGATGCGGTTCCTCCCGCTCGCTCTCTTCCTGCTCATGCACGACTCTCACGGCGTGCAGACTGGCCTCGACAGGAGCGCCCCACTTCTCGTAACTGAATTCCAGCGCTGCGTGGTCCAGCGCCTCCGCCTCGATGCCCGCTTCCTCGCGGGCTTCCTTGAGCGCGGACTCAAGCGGACTCAGCCCCGGATCGACAATCCCCTTGGGCAGGCTCCAGTGACGATTGGAGGAAGAACCGATCAGCAGCACCTCCCACTGGGCATCGTCGCCCTCCCCCTGCAGACGACAGGGCAGGACGGCCGATTGGCGGTAGTAATAGGCGGGACGTTCGCGACGCTCCTCACCGGCCGGGAATGGCCAGGGGAAGCCATCCGGCAAGGCACGCACGCGCTGGATCAGCTCCAGACTCATCTGGCCGGAGCGCAGGTCTTCCCAGCGCCCCTCGAAGGTCAGCTTGACCACCGCCGCCGTCGGCAGCAGCTTGGTCTCCTTGGGCGGGCGCGGACGCTTGCCGGTCAGCCAGACCAGCGCATCTTCCAATGCCGGGTTATGGCCGATGATCATCAGTCGCTGCACGCTGTCCGGGCAGGCGCGCACTGTCTTGAGCAGCGGCGCCTCGTTCTCGCAGTAAAGCGCAGGCTTGAGCTCGATCATGTCGACGCCGAGGCCCATCGACTTCACGCACTTTTCCGCCGTGGCGCGCGCGCGAAGGGCCGGCGAGCTCAGGATGGCATCCGGCACCAGCGCCTCCTGGGCAAGCCAGGCTCCCATGCGCTGGGCGCCCCGCTTGCCGCGCTCCTTGAGGGGTCGATGGAAGTCGTCAGCTGCCACTGACCAGTCCGACTTTCCGTGGCGCATCAACAGCAGTTCACGACGCATGTTCAAGCCTCCAGCAAGGGGGTCAGGTGGTTCTCGACCAGCGCGGCGAAGTCCACGCGCCCGGTCACCTCAAGCACGCGGGTTGCCGCCAGGCGCTCCAGATACGGCGCGGGATCAAGGCTTGCGCCATTGGGCACGAAACGGCCATCCCGCTGCTGGTGGAAGGGCCCCGGTGTCTTCATCACCGCGCGTATCAGCGCTTCGCTGCGGCTGACCTCGATCTCGCGCACCTCTAGCGGCGCCTCGCTGCCACGCGTCCAGTTGAGTATCACCATGGCCGCAAGCTCGCCGCTGGCGCGGATACGCCCGGGGCCGTAGACGTCCTCGATGATCAGATCGTGCTTCTCTTCGAGATCCCATAGCGCTTCTTGCGGCATCGCTTCATAGCCTGCGATACGCGCGGGATCCAGCAGCGGGCGCAGACGCGGATTGTGGAGCATGGTACCGGGATTGATGCGTGGCAACTTGGCGACGCCGCGGGCACGCAGCGTTCCCTCCCGCCCCGGCCGGTCCAGGAACAGCCGGTCATTGCTGATGAAGTCGAACTCGGGATTGTCGAGCGCCTTCACCATGGTGGTGGACTTGCCGCCGCCCGAGAAGGCAGCGATGGCCACCGCGCGATCGCCCTTCGACAGCGCCGAGGCGTGACAGATCAAGCCGTCATTCTGCTGCAGATGCGACATGTGCAGATTGAGCAGGAAGTTGATCACCTGGCTTTCATTGTCTTCACAGGGCCCGAACGCCAGGTTGTGGTCGTTGCTGCGCAGAAAGGCCATGCCCGTGCGCACCTTGTGGATCAGGCGCCCGTCGGCCAGGTCGATGATGGCGTCCTTGCGGCGTGTCTTGCCGGGCTCCGGCATCCAATCGACGAAGGCCTCGGGCACGATGCCGAGCCTTGCTGCCGCTGGCGTGTCCTTGAGGGCCGGCGCCTCGAGCACATGCACGAGCCTGGCTCCCCCCGGCACAGTGTCGAGCGCCACGAGGCGCGCGCAATGGCGGAAATATGTCGCCAGACGTTGCAGCAGCCGCGGCATGTCCGTCATCACGCACAGGCGGAAGTCATCCACCTCGAACAACAGCGCCTCGCTCAGGCACTGGCGCGACGGCGTCAGCGCCGTGAAGCAGGCGGCGGCCGTCCACTCTGCAAAGGGCAGCGTGGCAAGGCTGGCCGGGCTGTCACAGGTCGTCGCGTTCATGCCAGACACTCCATCACGTGATCGAGATAGGCGGCTGCCGCATCGACACCGGCACCTTCCAGCGCCCCGCGGAAGCCACCGAAGGCCGAGACCTCGAAGATGATCGGGCCATCGTCGGTCAGCGCGACATCGACGGTGGTGAAGTCGAGCTTGAACGGTGCCTGGGCACGCTGCGCCAGCGCGATCAGCTCCTCAGAGGGCTCGAAGGGCGCGTACTTGCCACCGGCATGGATGGTGGTATTCCAGGCATCGCCCCCACTGACGCGGGCGTAGCTGCACAGATAACGGCCACCGACGAAGACCATGCCGTAATCCTGCCCCGGCAGGTCAAGGCGCTGCTGCAGATACATCATCGGGTGCTCGGCGACGAACTCACGCACGGCAGCTTCCAGCGCGGCATCATCGCCGGTGTTCTCGATGATGCACATGCCCCGTGCCTTGGTGGAGAAAAGCGGCTTGAAGACGGCGGCCTTGAAGCGCTTGACGGCCTCGCAGGCCGCCGTCACGTCTTCGGTGACCAGCGTGGCAGGCATCGGGATATCGGCATTGGCCAGCGTGACGGTGCAGCTCAGGCGGTCGATCAGGCGAATCATGCTCTCCGCGCTGCTGAAGACGCGCACGCCCCTGGCTTCGGCGACACGCAACAGCTCCAGGCGGTCCAGGCTGCCCGGGGAATATTCCGCGCTGATCTTCTTGACGATCAGGGCATCCAGCTCGGTCAGGTCATGACGCACCCCGGCAGAGTCACGGAATTCGAGGCAGTTGCGGGTCAGATTCAGCGAGACGGCCGCCATGTCGATCACGAGACGAAAGCCCGTCCGTGCTTCGATGGCATCCGCCAGCACTTCGGTCGACCACTTGCCGGGAATACCCACGACGCCAATCTTGAAATCAGTCAACGAACAACTCCTCCAGGGGAATACGGTAATCGGCCGGCCGTTCAGGGTCGGCGCCAAGCACATGCTCGAGTATAAAGCGTGCGCGGTTGAACATGCGCCCTGCCAGCCCGGCATCGAGGATGAAACGTGTCGAGGTGGCAAAGGAGCGCGCCAGGCCAAGTGCCAGACGCCATTCAAAGGTGGTATCGCCCTGCTCATGGGCAAAGCGACGCATCTGCTGACCGAAACTCAGGGCCAGCGCCAGAATACGGGCCCGCAGCGCCGCATCCGTCAATTGCAGACGGTAATGGGACACCATGTGCACGGACACGTCCTGCACATAGTCCTGATAGGCCGAGCGGTGAAGATCGATGAAGCGGATGCTCTGCTTCGCCGGATCGAAGAGGATGTTGTCGACATTGAAGTCGCCGTGGATATAGACGGCGAAGGGAGCCTCGAGCGAACGTTCCAGACCTGCGGCCTGCTCGATCAACGCTTCCAGCGAGGGCATCTCGCGCCCACACAGCGAGGCACCGCAGTGGCGAAATTCCGGATGGATCTGATAGACATCACTCAGCCGCTTGAGTAGCTGGCGCATGTGCCCTGCAGTGACCGGCTTGTCGCGGCGGGTGGTGGCCCACACCGAGTGTAGCGTCTCGACCAGCGCCTGCTGGGCGGTACGATTGAGGCGTGACGATTCGTTGATCAACAGATGCTCGAGGGTCATGCCCGGCAGGTGCTCGATCAAGAGTGCCGCGCTGTCGCCCTGCTGATGATGCGAGAGGATGCGGGGGGCGATGCCGGGATAGATGTCGTGCCAGCGCTCGACGCCCTGACGCTCCTCCTCGACCTTGCGCCCCAGGCCATCCTTGAAGATGGCCAGATACTCCGGTGAGGTCAGCGGCAGATCGCCGGTTGGCTTGCGGTCCTTGGATTTGCGGTCCTTGGATTTGCTGCCCTTTGACTCGCTCGCGTCAGTCTTGCGGTCCTTTGACTTGCTGCCCTTTTGCTTGCTGCCCCCTGACTCGCCAGCCTTGCTGCCCTTTTGCTTGTCGTTGGCCGGCCTGCCCTTGTCATTGCCCTTGTCACTGACCTTCTCGACAGCCCTCTCATTGGGCTTCTCGCTAGCAATCCCCGAGATCCGGCTGCCGGAACGTGTCTCGGCCAAAGTGTCGACGCGCATCTCGCCCGCCGTCTGACTGCCATCACCGAGTTCATTGACCAGGTGGGTCAGCGAGGCATAGCGCTCGAAGTTGAGTGACTGACCGAGGGTTGCCGAGATGATCGCCTCACCCAGCTGCCCCAGCACCTCGCCCATCTGGCTGATTTCCCGAGCCACGAACAGCAGATGTGTCAGGTCTTCGGCGGGAGCGCGCTTCTTCTTGAGCTGGCCGGTGAGTGCCCGGATGCGACCTTCACTGTCCCGCTTCAGCTTCTCGCGACTGCGCGCGAGCTTCAGGGCCAGGGACAGGGAGCCGTTCTCCAGAGACATCTCGCTGCGCAGAATGCCGCGACGCACACGGCGCAGCGACTTGACCAGCACGACATCATCGACCAGCTGGACATCATCGACGCGAATCAGCTGCTCCAGACAACTGCGCGCCAGCTCACTGAGCCGTGCCAGACCACTGGCGACCTCGACCAGGCTCTGATGGAAGCGGGCCCGCGCGTGCGAGCGCTTGTGGTTTCGGGCTTCAGGGCATGCCTGTTCGATACGCTGGCAGAGGTTCTCGGCGTACCCCTGGCGCTCCAGCAGCTTGCGCGCCATGGCCGCCGTCGGCGCGGACACGAACGCCTGCAGCCAGCCATATTGGCTATCCACTTCCGAACACAGAAATCGAAGGTTGTCGCGCGTGCTTTCAGGCCAGGCCTGATCCATGCCATCTCTCCATCCACTGGGGAATCATCCCAATATCCCAGTATTCCAAGCAAAGATGACAATCAGCGACACACGCTGGATCAATCATCTATTTCGCTCACGACCGACCAGAAACATTCTCCTTCAATGAATTCCACCCTCCAGACGCTTCCCACTAGACGTATCGCTTATAGCTGGGCAAGACCGGATTCGGCGACAGTAGCGCAAGGGACCAAATCAGCCTCGCGCTACTCACCACAGATGGAGTTCGGAATGACCATTACCTGCATCAATGATCTGCAACGCCTGGCGAAACGCCGCGTGCCGAAGATGTTCTACGACTATGCCGATTCCGGCTCGTGGACGGAGTCCACCTATCGGGCCAACGAGGCCGACTTCGCCGCGATCGGACTGCGCCAACGGGTGATGGTCGACATGGACAATCGCACTCTGCGCACGAAGATGCTCGGCGAGGAGGTGGCCATGCCGGTGGCGATCGCGCCGACTGGCCTGACCGGCATGCAGCATGCCGATGGCGAGATGCTGGCCGCGCGCGCAGCGAGTGACTTCGGTATTCCCTTCACGCTCTCGACCATGAGCATCTGCTCCATCGAGGACGTCGCGTCCGTCAGCTCACGGCCCTTCTGGTTCCAGCTTTACGTGATGCGTGACAAGGATTATATCGGGCGGCTGATCGATCGCGCCAAGGCAGCGGAGTGTTCCGCGCTGGTACTCACCGCTGACCTGCAGATCATCGGCCAGCGCCACAAGGACCTGATCAATGGCCTTAGCGTGCCCCCTCGCCCCACCGTGGCGACCGTGCTCGATCTGGCCACCAAGTGGCGCTGGTGTGCCGGCATGCTCAAGACGAAGCGCCATACCTTCGGCAATATCGCCGGACATGTGAAGGATGCTGGTAACCTTAGCTCCCTCTCGAAATGGACCGCCAGCCAATTCGATCCCAGCCTGAGCTGGGACGACATCAAGTGGATCAAGGACCGCTGGGGCGGCAAGCTGATCATCAAGGGCATCATGGAGCCGGAAGATGCCGAGTTGGCCGTGCAGGCGGGCGCCGATGCGGTGATCGTCTCCAATCACGGCGGACGTCAGCTGGATGGTGCCGCCTCCTCCATCTCCGCCCTACCGGACATTCTCGCGGCAGTCGGCGACAGGACAGAGGTCCACATGGACGGCGGCATCCGCTCCGGACAGGATGTGCTCAAGGCGGTGGCGATGGGTGCCCAGGGCGTCTATCTGGGGCGCGCCTTCCTCTATGGTCTCGGCGCCATGGGCGAAAAAGGCGTGACCAAGTCCCTGGAGATCATACACAAGGAACTCGACACCACGCTGGCCCTGTGCGGACTACGTGATATCCACGACGTGGACACGCGAATTCTCAGGCCCGGCACCTATCCACTGGCCAGCTCGCAGAGTGGAGCCGAAGCAGCGCGAGAATCACGCCGCAGGGTGCCTCATGACCCGCTGGGCACGACCTCCTGAACACGACCTCCTGAACACGACGGCGGAGCAATGACGCCCTGAAAAGCACAAGGCCGACATGCACCAGTGGAATCCACCACGGCACATGTCGGCCTGTCATCACTGGGCGGCGAATCTCTTAAGGCTCACTCAAGAGTCACTCAAGACCCGCTCAAGGCACACTCAAGATCCGCTCAAGACTCAGTGCACCTTGAGACGCGGCCCCATACTTCGGCGTAGTACGTCACTGACCACCTCGGCGGAGCCCTTCAACGGCCCCAGCAGCAGGAACTGGTGCTGGCGCTGCAGCCCTTGATAGGCGGCGCGCGCAAAGCGTCCTCTCACCTGCAGATCATCATTGCCCTTGCTGCCTTGGGCATTGCCAAGCTTGTCACTCAACTTGCCGCTGAGCTCACCGACGCTGCCGGCGCTGGAGAGTGACAGCAAGGTACCGCGGTCCTTGAACTCGAAGGCCTGAGCCGGCTCACCCTGCTGGCGACGCGGCAGTTCATCGGCGAGAAACTCGGCCTGCTCGCTGGCCACCTGAGCGGTGGGCGGCAGCGGTGCCTCATCGATGTTGGCACAATCGCCCAGCGCGAAGATGCTGTCGTGGCCGAGACATTGAAGCCCGGGGGTCACCGTGAATTGACGCTTCTTGTTGCTTTCCAGGGCATCGATTTCCTCGACGATGGCAGGCCCGACACGCCCTGCCGCCCAGACCACCAGATCCGCGTCCCGCGTCACCGACTCATCGCCTTCACTGATCTCGACACTGCCGGAGGACACCTTGGCGACCTGACGAGACAGTTCGATCTTGATGCCCTGCTCCTCGAGTCGCTGATGGATCGACTCGCGCAGTTCCTGTGTGACACCGGGCATGAAGGTCTCGGTGGCCTCGAGAATCGTGATCTCGACCTTCGCGCCCTTGGGTGCAGGGGCGTCATGCATGCCACGCGCCTCATGCAGGTAGGCGGCCAGTTCGACACCGGTGGCACCGGAGCCGACGATCACCACCTGATACGGCCGCCCCGGGGACTCCTTGGCACTATCTTGCGTGCTTCCCTCAGCGCCAACCTGAGCGCCGCCCTGGGTGGCTGACACGCCAGCATCGCCTGTAGGTGCTGTTTCCATCGCCACATGGTTGGCCAGCAGGCCACGCGAGAACTGCTGGGCGATGCGCTCGGCGTCGTCAGGGGAATCCAGCAGGCAGGCATGCTCCAGCACACCCTCGACCCCCATGTCCGGCGTCACACCGCCCAGGGCCAGCACCAGCTGACGATAGCCCCTGACGCGCGCCGGCACCTCGGCGCTCGCGTGATCTTCCCTGCCCGGGATCGCGGCCAGGGTGATCTGGCGCTGTTCAGGCTCCACGCTCGCGAGTGTGCCGCACTCATAGCGGAACCCCCACTGCTCGGCCAGACCGGCATACCCCAGCTCATCGACCTGACGCCGCCCGAGGCCCGCCGCGATCTCATGCAGTCGTGGCTTCCAAACGTGACTGGTGTCACGGTCTATCAGCAAGATGTCCTTGTGGCCTGCCTTGGCAAGGCGAACCGCCAGCTCCAGTCCGCCGGCACCGCCACCGACGATGACGATATCGGCGTCGCGCGTTCGCTGAGGATCATGCGTTTCCATAGGGGCCTCCTTTAGCGGGGTCGAATATGGAAACCTTATGTCAGACCAGATGCTTTTCAAGACTGACACGCATGACTTCGCCAATGCGCTGCCTTTGATGCGACGCATCATCGGCGTAATCGCCTGCGCAACGCTTGAGGCCACCTTGGGGTTTGACAGCGCTCGAGTCCGCGACTAAAGCTTATTTATACGAATAAATATAACTGACTCGCTGCCGCTCAGGACATCGCATGCCGACATCGCCTTCCCCCCTGGACACTTCACGCGCCAGCACCAGTGCCAACGCCTCCGGCGCCCACCTGCCCAAGCGGCAGAAGCTGGCCGAGCTGATCAGTGATGATCTGAGGCGCAGCATCGTGCGCGATGGGTTGAGCGAAGGCGACCGGCTGCCCAACGAGAAGGCGCTGATGGCCCAGTACGGCTGCGCCAAGGGCACGCTGCGCGAAGCCCTCAAGATTCTCGAGGTCGAGGGCTTGATCACCCTGAAGACGGGGCCCAATGGCGGCGCCGTGCTCAATGCGCCGAGCATGGAGCCGGCCAGCCGCATGCTGAGGAGCTTCCTGCATTTCAAGACGCTCAATGGTGCCCAGGTCTATCAGTTACGCCGACTGCTGGAAGTCGAGATGGCGGTCTCGGTGGTGGGCCTGCTCAGCGAAGAGGACCTGGTGGCGCTCGAAAACAATGTCCATGACTGCAGTTGCCACCAGCCACAGGAAGAGGACCAGCGGCGCCAGCGCTTCCTGGAAATCGAATTCCACCAGGTACTGGCCCGCGCCTGCCCCAACCCGCTGCTCAGCTTCATGTGCCAGTTCCTCAACGACATGCTGCATGAGCTGGTCGTCATCAAGAAGGCCTACCTGCCGGAGCGCAAGCAGTTCGATCAGGCCAATCAGCATTACCACTCGGGCCTGATCACGGCGTTTCGCCACGAGGACCATGAGCAGGTCAGACAGCTCATGACAGAACACATGCAGGATGCCGAGCACCACATGACGGCACTCGAGGTGGAAATGGCCGACCAGTTGCTCGTCACCCCCGCGCAACTGATGGCCGACAGCAGAACCTGACCCGAAGCCGCAGCCGAAGCCTGGACCGAAACAAGAGCAGGACCGAGAGCGGAGCCGAAACAAGAGCGGAACCGAGACCGGAAGCACAACAACAATATCCAAGAGAGGATGAAGCCGATGACCACTGCCCAGATGGACACATCGCCCGCGAATACCCTGAGCGAGCTGCGTACCGACAGCGATCGCCTGTGGCAATCACTGATGACCCTGGCTGAGCTGGGCGCCACGCCCAAGGGCGGCGTCAACCGCCAGGCGCTGACCGAGCTGGACCGCCAGGCACGCGACCTCTTCATTCAATGGTGCAAGGCCGAGGGCTGCACGATCCGTATCGATGCCATCGGCAACATCTTCGCGCGTCGCGCCGGCACCGACCCGGACGCGCCGGCGGTGATGACCGGCAGCCACATCGACACCCAGCCGACCGGCGGCAAGTTCGATGGCTGCTTCGGGGTGATGGCCGGGCTTGAGGTCCTGCGCAGCCTCAACCAGCACGACATCAAGACCCGCTGCCCGGTGGAAGTGGTGGTCTGGACCAATGAAGAAGGCTGTCGCTTCGCGCCCTGCATGATGGGGTCCGGCGTGCATACCGGCCAGTTGTCACTGCATGAGATGCTCGCCCAGAAGGACAGCGACGGCGTGACCGCCGGTGAGGCACTGGATTCCATCGGCTATCGCGGCAGTGATGAGATCCCCCGCGAGAACGTACGCGCCTTCTTCGAGAGCCACATCGAGCAGGGCCCGATTCTGGAAGATGAAGAGACCACCATCGGCGTGGTGATGGGCGCGCTGGGCCAGCGCTGGTTCGATCTGACCCTGACCGGTCAGGAGGCGCACGCGGGCCCCACGCCCATGTCACTGCGCCAGGACGCCATGCTTGGCGCGGCCGAGATCACCGTCGCCGTCAATCGCATCGCCATCGATCACGCGCCGCACGGTCGCGGTACCGTGGGTGTGATGCAGGTCCACCCGGGCTCGCGCAACGTCATCCCCGGGCAGGTCAACATGACCATCGACCTGCGCTCGCTGGAACCCGACTCCCTCACCGCAATGGTCGCGGAGCTGAAAGAAGTCGTCGAAGCCGTCAGTCAGCGGCATCGTCTGACCTACGAGCTCACCCCCACCGCCGACTTCGTGCCGGAACACTTCGCCGACAACTGCGTGAACGCGGTGCGCAACGCCGCCAGCCAGCTCGGCTACTCGCATCTCGACATCGTCAGCGGCGCCGGCCACGACGCCATCTTCATGGGCCGTATCGCTCCCGCCGGCATGATCTTCGTCCCCTGCGAAGGCGGCATCAGCCACAACGAGATCGAGAACGCCGCGCCCAAGGACCTGCACGCCGGCTGCAACGTGCTCTTCCATGCGATGCTCGATCAGGCCGAGATCGTCAGCTGAGGAGAAATTTCCCTCCCACAGATGACAAGACGCCCCGCTCGATAGGTCATCGAGCGGGGCGTCTTGTGTCTGGCGCTGTGCATAGCCAATCCGTGCGACCCGCCATGAGCCGCTATTGCAGAGACCGCTTCCAGAGACTCTCGATGCTGTCCATCTCCGCCGGCCCGAACAGCGCCTCGGGTTCGCCGCGGTACCAGGCCCAGAGCTGATCACCGAAATCGAAGTGCCACCATTCGCTGGGCAGATTGGTGAACCCGGCCTCGGTCATGACGTGATAGAGCAGACGCCGGTTGTCGCGTGCCTCGGCCTGGGGCGTATCGCCGGCAGGCGGATGGCGCTCGAAATGATCGGCGTGGGACTCGGGTGTCGCCTCGTCGAACAGCGTCCCCATCTCGAGCAGCAAGCCGTCGGCGTCACACAGGGTGACATCGACGGCGCCACCGGTGAGATGCGGACTCGGCGCGTCCGGGTCACGGCTGGGCAGCGAGACGAATTCGCGCGTACGCGCCAGCAGCTGCTCCTCATCAAGCTCGGGGTCATGCGTCTTGAGCGACTGATATAGCGTCTCGAACAGATACTGCTGCACCCGCCAGGGTCGCCAGCCATCCATCACCACCAACGACAGCCCTTGCGGCAAGGCGCGCGCGGCCTGCAACAGGCGCTGATACACCGCGCGCCGCACGAGACATTCATTGACCGCCCCGGGGATACCGAGGCGCGCGTAGGCAGGATAGACCTTCAGACATGACGGCCCGAGGCTGGTCGGCACCAGAGTACTGTCACAACCCTTGACGGGAATTCGGGTGACCTGCGTCCAGTCCGGCTCGTCATGACTCGGGATGGGGGGAATTGGGCGATTCAATGTTGACGTCATGAGTTGTTATCCAGACAGGGTCGGCAACCACAGGGTAAGAGGCGGGAAGATGATCAGCATCAGCAGCACCGCGACCGCCAACAGCACGAACGGCCAGATGGTGCGAAACAGCGAGGTGATCTCGAGCTTGCTGACCGCGGCGGCCACGAACACGCAGGCGCCCATCGGCGGCGTGATCAGCGCGATGGTGATATTGAGCGTGATGATGACCCCCAGGTGCACGGGGTCGATGCCGGCGGCCATGGCCACGGGCACGAAGATCGGCGTCAGCAGCATCAAGGCCGAGACTTCCTCCATGAACATGCCGGTGACGAAGGTGATGGCGCTGAGCAGCAGCAGGATCAGGATCGGGCTGTCGATATAGGGTGTCAGCAATGCCACGAACTGATTGGGCACCTGGGCATAGGACAGCAGCCAGCTGACGATGGACGACACCGCCATGATCACGAAGATGGCGCTGGTCAGGCGCGCCGTGTCCTTGATGGCACCCCACACATCGACAAGCTTGAGCGGCCCCTGGCACAAGCCGCAGAGCAGGACATAGGCCACGATCAAGGCGCCGGATTCGGTCGGGGTCACGATGCCCAGCACGATACCGGAGACGATGATTACCGGTGCCACCAGCGCAGGCAGTGCCCCGATGACCGCCGCGATCACTTCGCGACGTGCCGGTGCCTGACCGCGCGCCTGCAGACCATGACGCCGGGCATACCAGGCATTCATCGCCATGAATGCCACCGCCAGCACCAGACCGGGTACGACACCGGCGAGGAACAGGCTGCCCACGGAGGTATTGGTCAGCGAGGCGTAGAGGATCATGAAGATGCTGGGTGGGATGATCGGCCCGATCAACGAGCTGCCCGCCGTCAGACCTGCGGCAAAGGAAGTCGAATAGCCCTCCTTGCGCATGGCCGGCACCAGCAGCGAGCCCAGTGCGGAGGTATCGGCGACCGCCGAGCCATTGACGCCAGCGAAGAACACGCTGGAAACGACGTTGACATGACCCATGCCACCGCGCAGATGTCCGACCATCAGGCGTGCCAGGCGCATGAGGCGTTCGGTCAGGCCACTGATGTTCATCAGGTTGCCGGCGAGAATGAACAGCGGAATCGCCATCAACGAGAAGGCATTGATGCCACCGAAGAACTGCTGTGGCCCGAGGCGCTCCAGCATCGAAATATCGACGAACAGAAAGCCGGTCACGGCGGTGACGAGCAGGGAGAGAAACAGCGGCAGGCCCAGCAGCACGTGCACGACGAAGATGGCCAACATTGCCCAGATCATGAGCGTGGCCCTCCTGTCCTGTCATCGTGTGTCGCAGACTCGTCGACCTCCTCGTCCGGCGCGATCTCAAGCGTCGGGGATGTCAGCGGCCGTGGGCCATGCAGCAGGACCTGCACCGTGATCAGCGCGAAGCCGATCGGCATCGACAGCATCGGCACGCTGCGGCTGACGCCCAACCCCATGGTGCGGAACATGCTTGCCGACATGGCGTAGTGCCAGGTCATCCAGGTCGCGCCCGCCATCAGAACGAGCGTCAGCCACCACTGGTAATGGATCAGCGCCGTGGCCATGCGCGGAGGCAGACGCCGTTCCAGCAGCGCCACGCGCATGTGCGCCCCTTCTGCCCAGACGACGCCGATCGCCAGCATGACACTGGCGATGATGAGATAGCGGGTCAGCTCATCGACCCAGATGGGCGCGCCGCCCAGTACATAGCGCATCACCACGCCGTAAAGCATGATCAGCACCGTGGAAGCCAGCAATACTGCCGCTATCGCCAGTGTCACGCGGCCACAGGCAAGCAGCAGGCCTTCCCGCAGGGAAGACTGTCGTGAAGGAGTCATGGAAGTCATTTACCGCAATCCACCAGCAAGGAGGGAAATTCAGAGCCTCGATGCCCGGACTGTCATTGCCCGGGCACCGGGTACCGCAGCGGGATGCTCGCTGATGCTTGAGCGTCACTCGCCTTTCACCGAGTCAGCGTGTCAGGTCATCGCGACTGGTCATCTCGAAAGGCCATCGCGACAGGTCATCGCATCAAGCCATCACGAGGACAGGCCGGCATCCTTCATGGCGGTATCAATCAGCTCTGGCGCGATGTCCTGGCTCTTGAGCCACTCGAGGTAGGCCGGCTGGCCCTTGCTGCGAAATGCCTCTAGATCAGCTTCACTGGGACGGATCACTTGCATGCCCTGCTCTTCCAGCGAGGCGATACGTGACTCGACCTGGCTCTGGTTGTCCTGGCGTGCCTGGGCATTGGCTTCCTGAACCGCCTCGAGAAGTGCCGTGCGCTCCTCGTCCGACAGACTCTCGAGCAGCTGACCATTGGCGACTAGGAACTGATCGGAATACTGGATGTTGGCCAGTGTCAGGTACTTCTGCACTTCCTGCAGACTGCCCAGCAGGATGTACATCGGCGGGTTCATCTGACCATCCGCCACCCCCGTGCGCAGCGCCATGTAGACCTCCGTCCACGGAATCGGCGTCCCCGAGGCGCCGAAGGCCTCGTAGAGCGCTACCTGGCTTGGGTCCATCGCGCGAAAACGCAGGCCTTCGAAATCATCAGGGCTGGTGATCGGGCGCTTGTCGTTGGTGAAGGCCAGAAAGCCCCCTTCCTCCACGACGGCCAGAATCTCGGCGCCATTGGTGCGCTCGCTGAACAGTTGCTGCACCTGCTGCCAGTACTGCCCCTCATCGAAGAAACGGCGCGCCTCATCAAAGCCGTCGAACATGAACGGCGTCGCGCTGACATAGACTTCCGGCACGATGGGGGCCATGCCCGCGAAGGAGGCGATATTCAGGTTCGGGGCGCTGATCACCTGCTCCATGCGCTCCTGCTCCTCGCCCAGCATGCTGTTGGGATAGAGCTTGAGCTCCAGCTCGCCGTCGGTCTTCTCTTCCACCAGGGTCTTCAGATTGCTGGCAAAGACATGCACCGCATTCTTGTCGGCATCCGGTGCACCGTTGTAGCTGAGATTGATGGTCTGGGCCTGAACGCTGGCCGCCAGCAAGCTGAGCGCCAGAGTGGAACCGGTGAGCGTCTTGCGCAGCAGAGATGTCTTGGACAAGGACATGTGGATTCCCTTTTGTTGTTGTAAATATTCGTTGTATGCGGCGGGAGTGACGCCGCCTCTGTCAGTGTGGCCCTGCGGCCAGTCAAGGTGAGGGACTTGGCCTTCACACCTCGAAAGTAGCGTTGCCGCTGTAGACTAATCAATCGCCTGAGTGTTGTTTTTTCGTCCACACCCACCGGGCCGGACCGGCACAACTCTACCTTGACGTTCCCACAGACGCCAATGGCCCCGAAAACCGGAGCTTTCGGGGCCATTTCAACGACACGGCGAGGCTGTACTGAATGAAGCAGTTCTGAACGAAGCAGTGCTGAATGAAGCAGTGCTGAACGCGGCGCTACATCGTCAGTGGGTATGCTCTTCCTTGAGATCACTGCGCCAGCCCATGCCGGACTCTTCCATCAGGCGCTCATGCACGCCCTCGATATTGAGGCCGACCCACTCCTCATACTGAGCCAGATCACTGTACTCGGAGAGATCGACCTCCTGCTGAATCTGCTCCAGTGACTTGCCGGCGAGAATGCCGTCCGTCACCTGGGAATACAGCGATTCAAGATACGCCAGATAGCGTTCGACATCCGCGTGGTCACCCACCTCGGCATGCCCGCCAACGAAGGTATCGAAGTCGTATTCCAGCACTTCACGCGTCGAGTTGATCATGCCCTGGATATCGTAACTCCAGAGTTTCTGCCACGGCATACGCCCGATGACGATCCAGTCCACCACGAACATCGTGGCATGATCCTGGAAGTACATGCTGATCGAACCGCGCCCATCATTCGGGCCGTGATAACGCAGCTGGACTTCCTTGCCGCCCAGCCGCAAGGTCATTTCATCATCGAAGACCAGATCCGGCTGTACGGTCTGCGCCTTGGTCTTGGCGATATCCTGAGCTGCCAGCCGGTGCGCGATGAAGGTGGTCTCCGGGGGTATCGAAGACCTCGCCGCCATAGATGTGATCACTGTGGTTGTGGCTATACACCACATAGCGAACCGGAGTGTCGAAGCGTTCCTTGATCTCGTTGTTCAACCAGCTCGCCGCAGCGTGATTCATCGGGTCCGTCACCAGCGCGCCCTGATCAGTGATCATGAACACGGAGCGGTGGCGATCATCGATGAAGCGATAGAGCCCCTCTCCGAGGGGTTCTATCTGATAGGCCTGGGCCTGCAGACTGAAAGGAAGCGCTGCCAGCGCCAGTGCTTTCTTGAGGGAGCTCAGCATCGGAGGAAGTCCTCGCATCAGGAATGGTTGTCATGAGTTGTCACCCTGCCCTGCCCAAATACGAGGATGCGCAAGCACTGGATGCAGCGGACATCACATGCCAAGCAGACGTGGTGCATCCGCGGTAAAGAATCGCAGGCCCTGCTGAAGATGGGTGACGCAGGCCTCGACGGCGACGGTCATCTCGCGCCCACGCCGCGTACACATCTGCGCACGGGTCGTCGCCAGCGCGGGGTGCTGCATCGGCAGCAGGCAGATATCACCGCGCCACAGCTCCTCCACCACGCTCAACTCCGGCATGAAGGTCACGCCGATCCCCGAACGCACGAAATTCTTGAGCACCGACACGGAATTGGTGCGCAACTGCGCGCGCAGCGAGACCCGCTCCTGCTGCGCCGCCTGATTGACCATCTGACGCATGCCGGTACATTCATCGATCAGTGCCAGCGGCCACTGCGCCACATGCGAAAGCGTCAACGGCTCTGCGATCTCGAGTAGCGGATGCTCCGTCGGCACAATCAGATCAAGCGGCTGGCAGGTCTCCACATGACAGCAGAGAATCGGATCGACGGGCGGGGCGTAGAGCAGCGCGATATCCACCTCGAAGTCGCGCAGCAGCTCGGTCGCCTCATTCACCCCCGCCATGCGCACTACCACCTCGATACCCGGATGACGCGCCATGAAGCTCTGCAGAGGCAACGAGATCAGATCGGCGATGAAGCCCTCGCCCACCGCGATTCGCACCTCACCGCTACGCAGCCCCTGCAGGGCACTCAGCTGCGAGAGTGCAGCGGCCTCTGCCGCCTGCTGACGATGGAAATGATCCAGCAGCAACACCCCTGCCTGGGTGGCGCGCATGCCCGTCTCGCTGCGCTCGCACAGCGCGACACCCACCTCTTCTTCCAGCTGCTTGATCTGGCGGCTCACCGCGGAAGGGTCGAGATTCAAATGCCGCGCCGCTCGGCGCAGTGAGCCCCGGCGGATGATTTCATTCAGCGCTGTCAGCGCCTTGGGATTGAGCATGGAATACGGTACCCGCCAGCAGCAGTGGAGGAAGAGGCAAGACTCGGATCACTCAGGATATCCTTGCAGATCAAACGACTCCAGAGGCCCATATCAGGTAGCGATCGACAACGAAAAAGGAGCCGCATGAGCGGCTCCTTCTGGTTCGACGTGATCAGCAGTTACCTTTCTTGGCCTGCCCTGGCGGGCAGAAGTCACCGCCTCCACGCTTGTGGTCATGGTGTCCATCACCGATCTCGATGATTGGCTCGGCATCGATCCGCGCCGGTGTATAACTGCACCCTGCCACGAAAAGGGCACTCAGCATCACCAGGCTGACAACTCGCACGCTAGACTTCATCATCATTCCTTTTCATGAAAATACGCATTTCTCGATGCTCCATATCGTACCGGAATGTACGCCATCGAGAACGCAATTTCTCAACGAGTGGTAATGTGAGCCTCAAGCTTGCGGCATCAATCACGACAGGATCTGGCCATGTTCGATTTCAAGGAAGTGGAAGCCTTCGTGTGGATCACGCGCCTGGGGTCGTTCCGACTGGCCGCCCAGCACCTGCATCTGACCCAGCCCTCGATTTCCGAACGCATCAACAAGCTGGAAACCACGCTGGAGACCCGCCTGCTGGAGCGCACTCGCCGACCGGTACAGCCGACGCTCAAGGGGCGCGAATTCTATCGCCACGCCGAGGCACTGCTGGAAGCGCGCCAGAAAGCGCTATCCATGATGGAGTTGAATACGCCCTTCCAGGGCGTGCTGCGACTGGGCGTCGTCGAGACCGTCGCGCATAGCTGGCTGCCCGGTTTTCTGGCCGAACTGGCGCGCCGCTATCCGGACCTCACGCTGGAACTCGAGGTCGACAGCTCCCCGGGACTTGCCGCCATGCTTACCGCCGGCGATATCGACCTCGCCTTTCTGATGGGGCCGGTGACGGCAGAGAGCGTGCTCAATCGTTTTCTCTGCAACTACACCATGGGCTTCGTGATCAGTCCCGCGCTGGGCTTCACAGAAGACAACTTCTCGTTGCGGCGCCTGAATCACCTGCCGCTGATCTCGTTTGCCCGCAACAGCCGGCCTCACCATGAACTTGGCTCCATGCTCCATCAGATGGGGCTGGATGACGTGAAGCTGCATTGCTCAAGTTCCTTGTGGACCATCGTGCGCATGACGCTGGATGGCCTGGGCGTCGGCGCCATCCCGCCTCGCATCGTCGCCGAGGAAATCCGCCAGGGCACCCTGCTCAGTCTGCCTTGCGACCTCCCCGAACTGACCTTCACCGCCTCCTGGCCGACCCATATGGAAAGCGCCCTCGCCGAAGGCGTGTGTGAACTTGCCATCGAGATCGCCCGCCAGGATCAGGAGGCGCATTCACGAATCGCCTGATCTTCTCGGGCTTTCATATCCTGCATAGCGTCCCTTTCGACCAGAATGTCTCTGCTGAATCGCGCCACAAGAAAGGAATTTCCGATGTGTTGACTCGATAAAAATCGATTGGATTTATCCGAATGCGCTTCTTATGGTGAAGACAGACAACAACAACTTCACAAGAAGCCCCTACGATGCCCAGACACTTCTCAGTGCCGCGTCGTCCCCCCGCGAGGCACGCGAGCAGATCCGCAGCGGTCATTGGGCCAGCCACACCAGCGGTATCGCTGCCGGCTACGCCCAGACCAACCTGATCATCCTGCCAGCCGAGGCTGCCGGCGAATTTCTGCAATTCTGCCAGGCCAATCCCAAGGCCTGCCCGTTGCTGGATGTCACGGCCGTCGGTTCTCCCGCCCCGACAGGGCTAGGTGAGAACATCGACCTGCGCCATGATCTGCCGGCCTATCACATCTACCGTCACGGCAAGCTTGAGGAAACGCGCGAGGATATCGCCGCCCTGTGGCAGAGCGATTTCGTGGCGTTTTCCATCGGCTGCTCGTTCTCGTTCGAAGAGGCGCTGCTCAACGAGGGTGTCGAGGTTCGCCATGCGCGCCTGAAGCGCAACGTGCCGATGTATCGCACCAATATCCCGCTGATCAGTGCCGGTCGCTTCCATGGCAACCTGGTGGTGTCCCTGCGCCCGATGTCGGCGGCACACGCCATTCGCGCGATCCAGATCACCACCGACATGCCTCGAGTTCACGGTGCGCCCGTCCATCTGGGCGACCCCGCCTTGATCGGTATTTCCGATATCGAAAGCCCCGACTTCGGCGATGCGCCTACGCTTGAGACAGGTGACCTGCCGGTGTTCTGGGCCTGTGGCGTCACACCGCAACTGGCGCTGGGAAATGCCCGACTGCCGCTTGCGATCGCGCATAGCCCGGGCCACATGCTGATTACCGACATCCCCAATCATCGCCTCAAATACGGATGACCGCTTGTGGGAGCCACGGACCTGCTCCGCAACAGACAAGACCGTCAGATTCTTTCGATAACACCAGATGCACAACAACAATGGTGACTCTCATGAAGACACGTTTTGGCCCTCTCCGCCCTTGGTCTCGCACTCGCCGCCGGTAGCGCCAATGCTGCCGACACCCTCAACGTGGTAGGCAGCTGGAGCAGCCTGGAGCTCAACCGTCAGTTCGAGAAGCCCTTCTGGAGCGAAACCCTCCCGGGCGCCAGCAATGGCGATCTCAGCACCCAGGTGACCACCTTCGATCAGATGGGTATCCCCGGCTCTGACGTCTATCGCTATCTGGGCGATGGAGTCTTCGATGTCGGCATGACCGTGGCCGACTACACCGTGTCCGATGCGCCGGAACTGGAAGGGCTGGATCTGCCGATGATGGCCCCCACTGCCGAGGAAGCACAGCAGGTCGCCGAGGCCTTCCGCCCTCTGGCGGAGTCCACCATGAACAAGCGCTTCAACAGCCACGTGCTGGCCATCGTGCCGTATCCGGCTCAGGTGCTGTTCTGCAATACGCCGATCGAAGGGCTCGATGACCTGCAGGACAAGAAGGTACGTGCCAGCGGCCGCTCCACCGGAGGGTTCATCGAGGCGTTGGGGGCACAGAGCCTCAACATCGCCTTCAACGAGGTGCCCGGCTCCCTGGAGCGTGGCGTCATCGACTGCGCCGTCACCGGTTCACTCTCTGGCTACAGCGCCGGCTGGCATGAAGTGTCCAGCCACCTGATGCCGCTGCCACTGGGGGGTTGGGATTACGTGATCACCGCCATCAATCAGGACAAGTGGCAGGGCCTGGGCGCCGAGACCCAGACCCTGATCCAGCAGCAGGTGGATAGCGAGTTCACCGCACCGGTGTGGGAAAACGCGCGTGGCGAGACCGCCCGTGGCGTGGCCTGCCTGACCGGCGAAGGCGATTGCCCGCTGGGCAAGAGTGCCGACATGACGCTGGTCGACTTCAGCGATGACGATGCCAAGCGTGCTCGTGCGGCGCTCGAAGACACCGTCCTGCCTGCCTGGGCGGCGCGTGTCGACGCCGAGACGCGCAAGACCTGGAACGAGAGTGTCGGCAAGGTCGTCGGCCTGACCGCCACCGCGGAGTGATCCACCGGCCCCTGCACGCGTAAATTCGCTCGTGGGCAGGGGCTGATAGCCCCGCCCTGCCCGGATACGGCAGACATGCTCCCCAGAGACACGGCGCTGAACGCCCCGGACCTCGCCTCATTGGCACGGATCATCCTCGTTCAGCCCCCAGCAGGACCCGACTCATGAACTCCTTCCTTCACGCACTCGATGTCCTCGTGTCGCTGACACGCGCGATATCACGCCACGCCGCACGCCTGATGGGGCTGTTGCTGCTGGCCGTCGTGGTCTTCATCGGCGCCGAGATCCTGATGCGCCAACTGTTCAATCATCCGCTGCCCGGCGTGCACGAATATGCTGGGTATGTGCTGGCGATGCTCTCGGCGTGGGGCCTTTCCCACACCCTGATGGAGCGCGCCCACATCCGCATCGATGTCGTGCACGGCAAGCTGCCGGCCTTCTCGCGCCATACCCTGGATATCCTCGCGCTGCTGGCACTGAACCTGGTGGCCTGGGTGATTCTGATCAATGCCTGGCCGGTGCTCGGCAAGTCGTTGAGCAACGGCTCCACTGCCAATACCCCGCTGGCCACACCGCTGTGGATTCCGCAGCTGCTGTGGCTGTCCGGCTATGCCTGGTTCGCGATCACCACCAGCGTGCTGGGACTGCGCGTTCTCGTTGCCGCCTGTCTGCGTGACACCACCACGCTCGAGACGCTGGCCGGCCCCGATCACGGAGAAAGCGAAGGGGCTCTAGCCCAGGCTGCCTCCACGACCAAGGAGACTCGCTGATGTTGGGCTTTCTTTCGGTGGGTATCCTCACCCTGCTGCTGGCCGGCATTCCCGTTGCGGTCACCCTCTTCCTGCTCGCCTTCGGGATCGACCAGTTCTACTCCTTCTTCCCGCTGACCAAGGCGCTGGGCCAGAACCTGTGGTCTGCCGCGGACTCCTTCCTGCTGATCGCGATTCCGCTGTTCGTGCTGATGGGCGAGATCATCGTGCGCGCCGGCATCGCCAAGGACGGCAGCCTGGCCCCCGACAGCGTGCTGCTGTGCGGCACCGTACCGGCGATCGGTGGCATCCGCCCCAGCCCGAGCTTTACCATGCGTCTGATCGACCCGCAGACCGGTCGTCGCATCGAGCACCGTTATGAGGTGGAAGAACTTGAGGTGGTGGCATGAGTGATGAGAGCAAGCGTCTTGAACAGGCACGTGAATTCTGGGCACGCCCGCCCCGCCAGCGCACGCTGACGCAGTTGCTGGAGACCTATCAGACAGGTAGTTTCGGCCCCGAGCAGACTGCCACGGTGCTTGCCGAGCGCCATCAGGCCCTAGGTGAGAGTGCAAGCCACAGTATCATCAGCCGCGATGATGCGGCCATGAGCATGCTGGCCACCGCTCAGCAGCAACTCAAGGCGACTGCGACGTCGTTGCCGCTGGGAGGGGTTCCGGTCTCGATCAAGGACCTCTTCGACGAGACCGGCATGACGACGCTGGCAGGCTCGCGGGCACTGGCCGAAAATCAACCAGCCGATCAGGACGCTGTGGCACTGAGCCGCCTGAAAGCCGCCGGCATCCTGCATGCCGGTCGCACCAGCATGAGCGAATTCGCGTTTTCTGGTCTGGGCCTCAACCCCCACGTCGGCACGCCGCCCAACCCCTTCGATGCCGAGCGCATCACCGGCGGCTCGACTTCCGGCGGTGCCGCCTCCGTCGCCTTCGGGCTGGCCGCGGCGACCCTGGGTAGCGATACCGGCGGCTCGCTGCGGATTCCGGCGGCCTTCTGTGGCCTCACAGGCTTCAAGCCGTCACAGGCCAGCGTGCCGGGAGATGGCGCCTTCCCGCTGTCACCGAGCCTGGACTGCATCGGCCCCATCGCGCCCAACGTCGCCTGCTGTCGCACGCTGTGGGAAGTCCTGAGCGGTGAGGTCGCTGACGCGACGCCGCTCACTCGCCCGCTGACGCTGCTGGTGCCGGAGAGCGAGCTGGTCAGTGAAGTGGACGCCGATGTGGCCGCCGACTTCGCCGCCCTGCTGGAACAGCTCGAGGGGATGGGGGTTCGCCTCCAGCGTGCGCCGGTCGAGGCCATCGAGGCCGCTTACACCATCAATCAGCGCGGCGGGCTGGTCATTCCGGAAGCGGCCGCCGTGCACCACGAACTGCTGGCTGCCCATGAAGCCCAGTATGATCCGCTGATCGCCGAACGCCTGAACGGCGGGCGCGACATCACGGCCAGCGAATATTTGGCGCGCCTGTGGCCGCGTACCGCCATCCAGCAACGCTTCGCTCAGCAGGTACAGGATGTCGATGCGGTGCTGATGCCGACCGTTGCCATGCGTGCCCCGCGTCGTGACCTGCTGGAGCAGGATGGCGCGCTCTTCGCCCAGCTCAACAAGCGCGCGCTGCGCAACACCAGCGTCTTCAACTACCTGGATGCCAGCTCGATCTCGATTCCGGCGCCAGCACCACAGAACGAAGAACCGCTGGGCCTGATGTTGTCACGCCCTCAGGGCCAGGATGTGGCGCTGCTGCGCGTCGCCGAGACATTGGAGGCGCTGCTAGCGCGATAGTGACGTGCTGGATCATTGCAACAGCGCGCAGAGGATGAACGGCTGTTGGCAATACGCAGAAGGGCCTCCCTGCGGGAGGCCCTTCTTGTCTCTTCTGCTGGATATGCCAGCGAATCGTACTGTATTGGATCAGTGGTCGAGAATGATCGAGGTAATCACGCCGGTCGCGACCGCTGTCAGAACGTAGCGGCCATCCACCTTCAACCAGCGGTGCCCTTCCGGCGGCCGGGACAGGTGATGGGCCTTCCAGTCGCTGACCCAGTAGCGCTTGTCATTGTAGTAAGCGCGCGAGACGTGGTCACCGCGTTTCCAGTTCTTGGGGCCACTGGAATGGCGTGCAGCTTGGGACTGACCATGCCCTTGTTTGGCGTGTTGCTTCTGTCCTTGCTGATTGCCTTGCGGCTGCTTTCGCTGTTGCTGGTGTTGCTGATCGTGTCCACGATTACCACGATCGTCAGGTGCCGCCTGAACCACGGAAGCGCTCATCAGCGCAATGACCATGCCGAGGGCTGTCAGAGTACGGTGTCGCATGTTCGTTCTCCTTGTCATGCCGGGACACGGGGGGGTGTCAAGAATTACAAAACACTGTTCCATAATTCTGTGGGCTGCAAGGGAAAACTGCAAGCCCCACGCGTCCTCTTCACTTTTTCTGACGATATGCCCGCGCATGTCGCAAGAAAGGCTGCCGATGTTGGCAGAAAGCGACATCTTCGGCCTCGCGCGTAGGCATCGGGCCAGAGTCACAGCGTCACGGCCCCAGAAGAATCTCTTCGATGACGCCACTTTGGATATCCGTCAACACATAACCGCTCTTGAGCTGGATCCAGCGCTGCCCTTCGCCAGGTTCGGGCAGTCGGGATTGCTGCCAGTCCTTCACCCGCAGACTCTCATCGGAGGCCATTGCATCAGGCAGCTGGTCGCCCCGTCTGAGCAGAGGCCCACGCTCCGCCGAGCTGGCGTCGGACCTTTCTGCCTGTGGCCCCTTGTGCTTCTCCTGAGCCCCCTGCTGCTTCTCAGTCTCCAGAGCTTCCTGTCCGCCCTGCTGCTGGCTCTTCTCCTGAGCCTCCTGCTGCTCCTGAGCTTCCTGAGCCTGTTGCTGTTTCTGGATCTGCTTGAGGTCACGCATCTGCTCGGCCTGGACACGCTGAGCCTTGGCCTGCCCTTCCAGTGCTTCATGCTTCTTCTTGAGATGATCGTCGCTGTCCTTGCCGTCTTCCGCGGCCTGTACCCCTGAAGCGCCCAACACAGCCAACGCCAGAGTCAGCCCTCGCAAAGCCCCTTTATTCATGTCTTGCCTCCTCATCAGGCTGGATGCCTCTGGCGTGCCGAGTCTGGTTCAGACAACGATGATTGCCACCAAGCAGCGAGACGGGTTGATCGCCATTCACGCTACCAGCATAACGTGTCAGTAACGCAATTTGCGGTCGGATACGCCTCACGTTTAGAGACTTTCGCTTCAATGACAAGCACTTGACGCCAGATACCGCTCATCTGGCCAAGATGGTAGAAGATCGGAGAACACTCGGTAGCAGACTGCCTGCCGCTCATGACAGAACCCTGGCCGCCCTTGATCACACAAAAAAGTGCGACCGGGTAACCGGCCGCACTCCCACATCACCGCCTCAACAGTGGCTTCGATCAGAAGCCTTCGAGGACGATCTTGCCCCTGGCCTTGCCGCTTTCCAGCAAGGCATGCGCGCGCTTGAGGTTCTCGGCGTTGATGGTGCCGAAGGTTTCCGTCGCGGTGGAGGTGATTCTGCCAGTGTCCAGCAGACCCGCCACCTTGGTGAGGATCTCGCCCTGACGCGTGATATCGGCGGTGGTGAACAATGAGCGAGTGAACATCAGCTCCCAATGGATGGACACGGCCTTGGGCTTGAACGGCACCACATCGAGGGTCTCCGGGTCATCGATCATGCCGAAACGGCCCTGCGGCGCGATCAATTCGGCGACCTGCGGCGCGTAGTGCTCGGAGAAGTTGGTCGAGAATACGAAGGCCGGTGCACCGATGCCCAATGCCTCGATCTGTGCCGGCAGCGGCTGGCTGTGGTCGATGACGTGATGCGCGCCCAGTGACTTCACCCACTCACGGGTCTGCGGGCGTGACGCCGTGGCGATGATGGTCAGGTCGGTCAGCTCACGCAGCAGCTGGATGGTGATGGAGCCCACGCCACCGGCCCCGCCGATGATCAGGATGGCACGTGCAGCACCCGGCACCGGCTCGGTGACACGCAGACGATCGAACAGCATCTCGAAGCCGGTCAGCGTGGTCAGCGGCAGTGCAGCCGCTTCATGGGCCGCCACGGATCTGGGCGCATGGCCGACGATGCGCTCATCCACCAGGTGGAATTCGCTGTTGGTGCCGGCGCGGGTAAGATCTCCGGCATACCAAACCTTGTCGCCCGGGGCGAAGGCAGTGACCTTGTCACCGATGGCGACGACTTCGCCCACGGCGTCCCAGCCGATGACGGCAGCTTCGCCGGCGGCCGGCTCGCGGCTCTCACGAATCTTGTAATCTATCGGATTCACCGAGACCGCAGCAATCTTGACCAGCAGGTCGTGACCGGTGGCGACCGGTGTCTCGAGTTCGATATCGACCAGGGCGTCGTCACGATCAACGGAACCGGCAGCGTAGTAACCAATGGCTTTCATCAGAGTCTCTCCTGAGGATCATGTCAGTCACGGCAGCGCTGAATGGCCTTGCCGTGATGCGATGACAGCATGTTAACTCTCTTGACTTGGCGTAAAAACAGCCCTAGCCCGCAAGATTAATTCGGATAAACCGGATAATGCATGACGAATTTGCGTGTTGCGTGCAAGGAGGCGCCGGCGGGTGATCAGCTTCAGACGCGAGCTGCCCCGACTGGTCATCGTCGCCAGGCACAAATACGACAACGCAGGACGCTCGTGAGACACGTCCTGCGCAGATCAAAGGCTAGCGAGGTACCCAGGGCGCTAGGGCAATGAGTTGCCCAAGGACCAAAGCCCAAGGACCAAAGCCCAAGGGAGCAAGGGAGCAAGGGAGCATGGGTCAGTTGGCGGGTGTCAGCTTGAGCAGGTAGTAATGCCTGTCACTGCCATCCACGCCCTGATTGAGTGCCGGATGGGTGTTCAGCTGGTTGGTGGTGAGGTAGAGACTGCCATCCGGCGCTAAGGCGAAGCCATCCGGCCAGCGCAGACGCTCGTCATCCTGAGCGATCACCGACATGCCCTCCGGCGATAAGAAGGTCAGTGCATTGTGCTCTGCGTCACCGGCGATGATGCCGCCGCGGCGGCCATCGAAGATGAAGCCATCATTGGGGCGCTTGGGGGCGTAAGGGGTGATGGCGCGAGCCAGTTCCGCCGCCGTGGCAGTGTCATCGGCCAGCTCAGCCGCCGGCAGGCGATAGATCTCGCTGCCGTTCACGCCACCGAAATAGACGACGTCATCCGCCGGCTCGAAGGCGATGGCGTTCAAGCCCAGGTACCAGGGCTTCGGCTCACCATTCTTGTCGCCCTTGGCCGCCATCAGATGGCCATTGATGACCATGTCGTGTTCCACCGGCATCAGCCTTTCATCGCTCTGCAGCACACGACGCGTCTTGCCGCTGGCGATATCCACCACCACGAAAGCCGGTTTCATGCTGGAGGCCGGCGCGGTAAAGGTCATGTCAGCGATATAGATCTTGCCGCGCTGCTCATCGATGACGAAATCCTGCAGGAAGGAGATCGGCAGCACGCTGTCACCGGCAAGCGAAATCACCTTCTTGAGCGAATCACTGCGGGTATCCCAGCCCACCAGCTTGGGCGCACTGTCCTGACTGCCCATGTCGAGCATCCACACCACGCCCTGACTGTCGGAGTGCACGCCGATGATCGAGGCGATGCCGACCTCGCCCTTTTCCGGGCCATCGGCCCAGTCCAGGTTCGGGAACGGCACACGCTTGCCGTCCTGGGTGATCTCGACCACGCGCAGCGCCGGTGCATCGAGTGGCTGCTGAGACATGATCAAGCGGCCATCCGGCGTGAAGGTGATGTTGCCGGGGCGGGTGTCCGAATATTCGGCGACGGTGGTCAGCGTGCCGTCGCGCAGGGAGGCGGCTTTCGCATTCTGAGGGTTAACAGCCGAGCTGTCAGCGGCCGCCTGCGCGGCGCCGGCGACAGTGGCAACGCCCAGCGAGGCGATGAGAATGGCAGTCTTGAGGCGAGAAAATGGCATGGGGGCTCCTTGCCCGCCGGTTGGCGCTGTGCGCAAGCCCGGCAGGGTCGATGATGATGAGATGAAGAGACTGGGCGGTGACGTGGCCATCGCCCGGGGTTAGTCGAGATTCAGGTGAGAAGACTCAGGTGCAATAAATCAGGTGCGATAAATCAGATGCGATAAATCAGGTGCGACGCATCAGGCGCGGCGACGCAGGTCGTCTTCCAGTTCGCTCAAGCGAGGATTGCCGATGTAGAGCTGAGAGAGGTCCTTGAGGGCCGCGGCGCCGATGCGCAGGCGAGCCTCCTTGCGCACCACCAGCGTGGCGTCATCCTGGGTGCCCAGAAGCCCCTTGGGCTCCTTGAGGGCGCGAATCCGGTAGCGGTGATGCAGGAACTGCGGATGCCACAGCGGCACCACGACCCAACGTCCCTGCGCCACCGCCGCTTCGTAACGATCGAAGCAGTCCGCCTCGCTGCCGGTGCGGAAGACATACCCGGCGGCGTCCAGACCATATTGCTTGATCATCTCGGCCGAGAAGCGACTGATGCCGGCCCCCGGATTGATGCCCTGGATGATCAGCTCCATCTAGCTGAGCGCCGGTTCGAGCAGCAGGTCCGTGACGCTTGCCACCGCACTTTGTGGCACGTAATCCGGCACTCCCCAGATGCAATACGGCTCATAGATGACGGCGATCTTGTCGACGTCCTCCAGCATGGGGGCCAGGTAGGCCTCATGACTCGACGGCAACCAGGCGGAGGCCAGAATGTCGACCTCCCCTCGCCCCAGCATCGCGAAGGCCTCTTCGTGGGGAGCAGAGGCGAAGGTCACCTCATGACCGTGGCTCTCCAGAACACGCGCCACTTCCCGAGCACTGGCCTCATGGAAGGACAACGCGATATGGCCGATACGGATGGGGTCTGTCATGACTGCCTCGAGTGGGTTGTTGAAGGATAAAGAAAGCGAGCAGGCCTACATGGACGCAGTGGTAAGCCAGGGCCCATATCCAGGGCCCAGGCCCGCCCTCAGTCGAAGGCGGTCATTTCATGCAGGGTAAATTCGCTGACCGCGCCTTCGGTCGCTGCCACATACTCTTCCAGGTGCGGGGCCTGCATGTGCTGCTGCCAGAGTTCCCGCGAGGCCCAATTCTCATGAAAGGTGAAATGCGCCGGGTTATCGTTGTTCTGGTGCAGGGTGTAGCCATGGCAGCCTTCCTCGGCACGGGTGATCGGCACCAGTGCCAGAAGCGCTGCCTTGACCTGCTCGATCTGGTCCGGCTTGGCATGGATATTGGCGATGATGGTCAGCTGGGTCATGAAAGGCACTCCGTGGCGTGATCGGGAAGCTTGAGTTGCGCAAGCGATATGGTCATCCTAGCCACAAGCCTTATCCGTATAAACATCCACCTTACGCAAAGATAATTCGGAAAAACCGTACAATGCTGCTGGATAATATCGCCCTGTTCCTGACCATCATCGAGAAAGGCAGCCTGACCGCCGCAGGACGCGAGACGGGGCTGTCGCCCACCACCGTGTCCGAGCGCCTCGCCGCGCTGGAAGCCCATTACGGGGTCGTGCTGCTCAATCGCACCACGCGCGCCATCAGCCTGACCGAAGAAGGCCGGACACTGATGGAGGAAGCCCGCGGCCTGCTCGACAGCGTCTCGGAACTGGAGACCCGCATCCGCCTGGGCGCCCAGACCCTCACCGGCCGCATTCGCGTCAGTGCGCCGAGCGACCTGGGCCGCAATGCCCTGTCACGCGCCATCACCGAATTCCAGCATCTGCACCCCACCATCGAGATAGAACTGCTGCTGTCGGACAGCTACGTGGATATCGTCGGCCAGGGAATCGATCTTGCCCTGCGCTTCGGCACCATCATGGACAGCACGCTGCGCGTGCGGCATCTGGGCCAGAAACGCCGCCTGCTATGCGCCTCCCCCGCCTATCTGGCGCAGCATCCAGCACCGCTGACGCCAGTGGACCTCAAGCACCACAACTGCCTGGTGATGCGCTTCGGCAAGAGCCTCGACAACGAGTGGCGCTTCGGCAGTCACAAGGTGCCGCAGATCGTCACCGTCAGTGGCAACCGGATCGCCAATGACGGCGAACTGGTGCGTCAGTGGTGCCTGGAAGGGTTGGGCATCGCCCTGAAATCGGAAGTCGACGTGAAGGAGGATCTGCGTGCGGGTCGCCTGATCGAGCTGCTGCCGGAACATGCCGCGCCGCCCTCGCCGCTGCAGCTGCTGTTTCCGCCGGCGCGCGCCCAACCTCGTCGCGTGCAGGCATTTGCCCAGCACCTGGTCGAGACCTTCAGCGAATCACTATCGCATCCGCAATAGCCTGAAACGCAAAAGCCCCCGGCAACCAAAGGCTGCGGGGGGCTTTCATCATCCGGGACACTCAGCTGCCATCAGGCAGCGATGTCATGCCTCAGTGGCGCTCGTTCTTGAGCACGTCGGCGTAGTTCTTCTTCTGGTAACGAGACTGGGTATCGCTCGCCTTGTTGCTGGCACTGGACTTGGCTGACTTGGCCGCTTGGCTGGCGTGTGATGTCTTGGCCGATGCCTTGCTGCTTGCCGTGGCCTTGTGGGACTGGGCGGCAGACTTGGTGCTGTTCTTTGACTCGCTGTACTGGGACTTGGCGCTGTTCTTTGACTGAGTGTACTGGGACTTGGCGCTGTTCTTGGACTGGGAGTACTGAGTCTTGGCGCTGTCCTTGTGAGCCTCAAGCGTCGGATTGCCGGCCAGTGCCACGGAGGAACCGGCCATGCTGGCCACCATCAGTGCTGCGATCGTCAACTTGCGCATCGTGTCTACCTCGTCATCTTGCATGAATACCGGGTCCTGGAGGGCGTCCCTCGAGGTTTGTCATGAGCAGACACTAACGTGTTGATATTCAAGCTCGCAATTGTCGATCCCTGACATGACGATTTCTTTCACCCTATCCGAAAGTTGTAGCCATCCCGAGACGAGCGTGTCTCATCTGACACCTGTCCCACCCTCATCCGCCGCATGGTTTCACCCTGCGCCGCACTCTCCCAAAGCGGCAAAAATTCATCAGTGAATGATTGTCTTCATTTCATGGGCTCTAACGCCGGCTGGTGCGTCGATCAGGCTTGACCCAGCGCCAGAAAAACATTGTTATTTACTTGAGAAGAAAATTAAGTCACTGACAGGAAATAACCGAGCCACAGCCACGTCAGTGAATGAAATTCTTCACATCACAACAACAATGCCTCTCTGCCGACATCGGAGCCCAGAATGCCTCACGCGACCTGCACCTCAGACGATCACTTCATTCTCACCATTAGCTGCCCGGCGACGTCCGGCATCGTGGCAGCCATCACCACCTTCCTGACCACCCATGAGTGCTACATCAGTGAGCTGGCGCAATACGATGATGAGGACAAGGGGCAGTTCTTCTTCCGCGCCCGCTTCCGCTTCAATGAAGGCGTCGAAGGCGATATCGCCCAGATGCGTCAGGCCTTCGAGGACGTGGCGGCTCCCTTCGAGATGCAATGGCAGATCCACGGTGGCCAGGACAAGATGCCGGTGCTGATCATGGTCTCCAAGTTCGATCACTGCCTGGACGACCTGCTCTATCACTACCGCAAGGGTGAGCTGGACATGCGGATCACCGCGGTGGTCTCCAATCACCTCGACCTGCGCCCGATGGTCGAGCGCGAAGGCATCCGCTTCGTCTACCTGCCGATCACCAAGGACACCAAGGCGCGCCAGGAAGCGGCTCTGATGGACATCGTCGACGAGACCGGCACTCAGCTGGTGGTGCTGGCGCGCTACATGCAGATTCTCTCCGATGAGCTGTGCCAGAAGCTGGCCGGGCGTGCCATCAACATCCACCACTCCTTCCTGCCGGGCTTCAAGGGCGCCAAGCCCTATCACCAGGCCCACGCCCGCGGGGTCAAGCTGATCGGGGCCACCGCTCACTATGTCACCGCGGATCTCGACGAAGGGCCGATCATCGATCAGGCCGTACAGCGGGTCGAACACAACTTCGCCCCGGAAGATCTGGTCGCAGCGGGCCGCAATACCGAGACTCAGGCACTGACCAATGCCGTGCGCTATCACATCGAACACCGCGTCTTCCTCGCCAATGATCGCACCGTGATCTTCAAGTAAGTCTTCAAGTAAGGCGTCAAATAAGTCTTCAAGACAGACCACGCGTGAATCATCGGCCGTCATCCAAGGGAGGAAGCGCAGTCATGAATACCCAAGCGACACCCACCGCGAGCGCGGACGAGACACTCGCCCAGCCCACCGCCGCCGTGATCGATGGCAAGGCCGCCTCGGCGCGACTGCTCAAGGAAGTCACGGCAGAGGTCGCAAGCCTCGCGCAACAGGGCGTGATACCGGGGCTTGCCGTCGTACTGGTCGGCGAAGACCCGGCAAGTCAGGTGTATGTGCGCAACAAGCTCAAGCGCACCGTCGAGTGTGGCATGCAGTCCTTCGAGCACGTGCTGCCCAGCGAGACCCGCGAAGCCGAGCTGCTGGCCCTCGTCGCCAGACTCAACGCAGACCCCGAGGTGCATGGCATCCTCGTCCAGCTGCCGCTGCCGACGCATATCCAGGAAGACGCGGTGCTGGAGGCCATCGACCCCGCCAAGGACGTCGACGGCTTCCATCGCATGAACGTCGGGGCGCTGGTGCAGGGCGCCGATGCCCTGGCGCCCTGCACGCCCACCGGCTGCATGCGCCTGTTGCGCGACACCTTTGCCGAGCGCGGCGGTGACCTTTCCGGGCTGCACGCGGTGATCATCGGCCGCTCCAACATCGTCGGCAAGCCGATGGCCAGTCTGCTGCTGGCCGCCAACTGCAGCGTCACCCAGCTGCACTCGCGCAGCCAGAATCCCGCCGAACTCTGTCGCCAGGCCGATATCGTGGTGGCCGCGGTCGGGCGCCCGAACATGATCAGCGCCGACTGGATCAAGCCCGGCGCCGTGGTCATCGATGTGGGCATCAACCGCATCGCGCAGTCCGCCGAGCAAAGCCCCACCGGCAAGGCACGCACCCGCCTGGTCGGGGACGTGGACTTCGCTGCGGTCAGCAAGATCGCCGGCGCCATCACGCCTGTCCCGGGGGGCGTCGGCCCGATGACCATCGCCTGCCTGCTCGCCAACACCCTGACTGCCGCGCGTCGCCAGTCGGCCTGAACCACTAGAGGTACGTTTGCGCGTACCGGGAGTCACCGATGCCCTTTTCCCTGCTCAAGTACGGCCTGTCCTCCGAGTATCCGGCCGAAGTCGACCTCCCCCCGCCCACGGAGCTGAAGTCCCGCTACGACGTGGTCATTATCGGCGGCGGCGGGCACGGCCTGGCCACCGCCTACTATCTGGCCAAGTATCACGGCATCACCAAGATCGCCGTGCTGGAAAAGGCCTACCTGGGCAGTGGCAACACCGCGCGCAACACCGCGGTGATTCGCTCCAACTACCTGACGCCGGAAGGCGTGCGCTTCTACAGCGAATCGGTGCGCATGTTCCAGGGACTGTCCAACGAGTTCGACTACAACATCATGTACTCGGAACGCGGCCAGCTGACCCTCGCGCACACCGATTCCACCGTGCGTGCCTTCCGCCAGCGCGCCGAGGTCAACACCCACTTCGGCGGGCGCACCGAGATGCTGGATCGCCAGCAGATCCGCGAGCTGGTACCGACCCTGAATCTGGACCCCGGCCACCTGCCGGTCATGGCGGGCCTGTGGCACATCGATGGCGCCACCGCGCGGCATGATGCGGTCGCCTGGGGATACGCCAAGGAAGCCGCCAAGCGCGGCGTCGAGATCCACCAGCTTACCGAGGTGCAGGACCTCGTGGTCGAAGGCGGCAAGATCCGCGCCGTGAAGACCAATCGCGGCACCGTGCAGTGCGGCTGCGTGGTGCAGGCGGTGGCCGGGCACAGCTCGGTACTCGCCAGCAAGGCCGGCTTCACCATGCCCATCATCAGCTACCCGCTGCAGGCGATGGTCACCCAGCCGTTCAAGCCGTTCCTCGATCCGCTCGTCAGCTCCTCGGCCCTGCACTGCTACGTGCAGCAGACCAGCCGTGGCGAGGTGGTGTTCGGCGGTGGCTCCGACCCCTACCCGCTCTACAACACCCGCTCGACGCTGGACCTCAAGGAAAGCCTGATCGTCGCGGCGCTGGAGATGTTCCCCTTCCTGTCCCAGGCCCGCCTGATGCGCCAATGGGCGGGCACGACCGACATGACGCCAGACTACAGCCCGATCATGGGCGAGAGCCCCGTCGAGAATTACTACCTGGATGCCGGCTGGGGCACCTGGGGCTTCAAGGCGACGCCGATCTGCGGCAAGACCATGGCAGAGCTGGTCGCCTCCGGCGGCAAGACTCCGGATTTGATTGCCCCCTTCGCGCTGGAACGCTTCGCGCGCTTCCGTCAGGTCAACGAGATGGGCGCGACTGCCGCCAGCCACTGATGCCTCGCGATGGATCGACCGACAAGGCTCGATGACTGTCCGGGAATGCGCACCCCACGGTGGATGTACAAGAACAACGGTCAAGGATTTCCGCGATGAAGATCATGCCCTGCCCACTCAATGGGCCCCGAAATATCAGCGAATTCGTGTATGGCGGCGAGCTTGCCGACATGCCAGACCCCGATACCTGCAGTGATCGCGAGTGGGCCGACTACGTCTTCTTCAGCGACAACACCGCCGGTGTCGTCACCGAATGGTGGATGCACGCGGCCTCCAGCTACTGGTTCCTCGCCGAGCGTCACACCGTGACCGACGAGATCCTGCGCACCTTCGACCCCTCCGAGCGCTTCACCCAGCGCGTGGAGTTCCCACTGCACACCACGGATAGCTCGGGAGAACGCGCATGAACGCCAGAGTCCCCATGACCCGAGGCGCACGTCTGCCGGCCCCGATGGGCCGACTGATCGACCGTGACACGCCCGTGACCTTCAGCTTCGACGGCAAGAGCTATCAGGGCGTTGCCGGCGACACCATCGCCAGTGCCCTGGCCGCCAATGGCCGCTGGCTGCTGTCGCGCTCCTTCAAGTATCACCGCCCGCGTGGCGCCCTGACCTTCGCCGGCCAGGATGCCAACACCCTGGTGCAGTTGCCGGATGAGCCCAACGTGCTGGGCGATGAGCGCCAGATCAGCCCGGGGCTTGAAGTCACCGCCCAGAACGTCTCTGGCAGCCTGGACAACGACCGCGACATGCGGCTGGGCAAGTTCTCGAAATTCATGCCGGTGGGCTTCTATTACCGCGCCTTCTACAAGCCCAAGGGCGTCTGGAAGTACTGGGAGCCGCTGATTCGTCGCAAGGCCGGGCTCGGCACGCTGAATCTGGACGTACGCGGCGACTATCACGACAAGGCCTATCTGTTCCAAGACGTGGTGGTGGTAGGCGCCGGCCCGGCCGGCATGACGGCCGCACTTGAGGCTGCCGAGGGCGGCGCGAGCGTGCTGCTGGTCGAACAGGGCCGCCTGCTCGGCGGTGCCTTGACCTACGCACGCTTCGATGCCGAAGGACATGAGGCCAGCCAGACACTTGAGCGTCTCGCCGCGGCCGTCACGGCGCATCCGCGCATCGACGTGATGACCGAGGCGACCTGCAATGCCTGGTTCACGGACAACTACCTGCCTGTGATCCGCGGCAAGCGCCTCTACAAGGTGCGGGCCAAGGAGTGCATTCTCGCCAGCGGTGCCTTCGACCAGCCGGTGGTATTTCGCAACAACGACCTGCCGGGCATCATGCTCGCCAGTGCCGCCCAGCGCCTGATGCAGCACTATGGCGTGTTGCCGGGCAAGCAAGGGGTGGTGATCACCGGCAGCGATGATGGCTATCTGGCGGCGCTGGACCTGATGGAGCACGGCGTCAACATCGTCGCCCTGCTCGACATGCGCGCCCAGCCCGATGATGAAAGTCTGGCCGATGCCGTCCGTCACTGTGGCATCGCCTTGAAGCTCGAGCACGCCATCTTTGAAGCGCAGGCGGAGAAGTCGCTGCATCACGTCACGGGCGTCGAGGTACGCAGGATCGTCGCGCGCGGCGAACTGGCTGACGAAGGGGATGTGATCCCCTGTGATCTGGTCTGCATGACGGCGGGCTACATGCCGGTCTATCAGCTAGCTTGCCAGGCGGGTGCCAAGCTCTCCTATCTGGATGACGATGCACGCTTCAGCCTCAGCGGCCTGCCGGCACACCTGCACATGGCAGGCTCCGCCAATGGCCTCTATCACCTCAAGGACGTGATGGCCGATGGCCAGCGTGCCGCCAGGTCTGCGATGGCCGGGCTTGCCGCCGCAGGCAAGGTCGTGGATGTCACGCTTGAGGCGAATGAGCCGGCGGCCATCACGCCGTCACGCCCCTTCCGTCAGCATGGCTGGCCGCTGTTCGCGCACCCCAAGGGCAAGGAGTTCGTCGATCTGGATGAAGACCTGCAGATTCGCGACATCCTCAATGCCACCCGCCACGGCTATCGCGACATCCAGCTGGTCAAGCGCTTCTCGACGCTGGGCATGGGCCCGTCCCAGGGCCGTCATTCGGCACTGCCGGCCGCGCGTCTGGTCGCCGAAGCCACCCAGCGCACCGTCAGCGAGACCGGCGTGACCACCGCGCGCCCGCCCTTCGTGGCCGAACCGCTGCCGTTGCTGGCCGGTCGGAGTTTCGACCCCTACCGCCAGACACCGATGCATCAGCGCCACCTGGATCTGGGCGCCACCATGATGCCGGCCGGCCACTGGGCGCGCCCGGCCTTCTATGGCCGCCCGGAGGAGCGCAATGACGCCATGCAGAACGAGGCACTGGCCGTGCGCAATGGCGTGGGCCTGATCGATGTCTCGACCCTGGGGGGCATCGAGCTGCGCGGGCCGGACGCTGCCGAACTGCTCAACCGTCTCTATACCTTCGCCTTCCTCAAGCAGCCGGTGGGGCGCACGCGTTACGCCACCATGGCCAACGAGCAAGGCGTGATCATCGATGACGGCGTGTCGTGTCGCCTCGGCGAGGAACATTTCTATGTCACCGCCACCACCAGCGGCGTGGACCGGGTCTACCAGCAGATGCTGAAGTGGAATGCCCAGTGGCGGCTGGATGTCGATATCACCAACGTCACCACGGCTTGGTGCGCCGTCAATCTGGCCGGCCCCCGAGCCCGCGAGGTGCTGAGCAAGGTGTGCCGCGATATCGACCTGAGCCCCCAGGCCTTCCCCTATCTTGAGCTGCGCACCGGCCACATCGAGACCGAGCTGCTGGGCACCACCGGCAGCATACCGGCACGCCTGCTGCGGGTCGGCTTCGTCGGTGAGCTGGGCTACGAGATCCATGTGCCGAGCCGTTTCGGCGAAGCGCTGTGGGACCTGCTGATGCTGGCAGGCGAGCAGGCCGATATCCGCCCCTTCGGTGTCGAGGCCCAGCGTCTGCTGCGTCTGGAGAAAGGCCATATCATCATCGGCCAGGACACCGATGGCATGAGCCATCCCGGTGAGATCGGCCTTGAGTGGGCGGTCAGCCACAAGAAGCCCTTCTGCGTCGGACGGCGGGCGATCGAGATTCTTGCCGCCCAGCCCCAGACCCGCAAGCTGGTCGGCTTCATGCTGCCCAAGGACAGCCCGCAACCGCTGGAAGGTCAGCTGGTGCTCAGCGGAGGTGACCAGAGCGCAGACGCCGCCAAGCCCGGCGGCGACATCACCGGCAACGTGACCTCGTGCGAGTACAGCGCGACGCTGGGTGCCATCATCGGCCTAGCCTACGCCAGACTCGACAGCAGTACGCCCGGCAGCAAGATCACCATCCGCACGCAGGGCGACGTACTGGTCCAGGCCGACGTCGTCGCATTGCCCTTCTTCGATCCCGAGTCTGCCCGCCAGGAGCTGTGAGATGACGACAACCATGACGAACACGCTGGGCGGCGCCCTCCCGCTTGCACGCTGTCCACTGCCCGAGAGCCTGGTCAGCCCGATGACGACCGCGACGGCAGATGTCTCGACGGCGGCCCTCAGTCACTGTGCGCTCGCCGACATGACCGCATTGGGTCGCGCAGGAGTGCGCGGCCGCGACGCCGCCGACTGGCTGGCCGCGCTGGGTTTCACGGTGCCGGGCACGCCCAATGCGGCAACGCTTCAGTCAGATGGCAGCTGGCTGGTCAGGCTGTCAGTGGGTGAGTTTCTGCACCTGGCGCCGGCCATCAGCCCACAGGCGGGCGTGGCCGAGCTGCCGCTCATCGCACAGGCGGATGAAGCGCTGGCCCAGGGCATGCGCGTGCATTCCCTGCCACGGCGTGATTCCCACGCCTGGTTCAGCCTGAGCGGCAGCACCCTGCCCGCCCTGATGGCCAAGCTGTGTGGGGTGGATCTGCGCAGCGAAGCCTTCCCGCCGGGAAGCGTCGCCCAGACCTCGGTGGCACGCACCAATGCCATCATCGTCAATGCAGGGAGCCTTGCGTGTCCCTGCTTCCACCTGCTGTTCGACATCGCCTCCAGCCACTATCTATGGGGCGTCATGCTCGATGCCATGCGCGAATACTCCGGCGAGAAAGTGACAGTCGCTGCCCTGCTGGCCCATCATCACGGCTAGCGATTGCGGCGCGACACCGGTATCCGCCCGCGGATGCCTCTCGCTTTACCACCCGCTCCCCGTCGCTGCCTGACCCACAGGCCGCGACGGGGACGCTGCGTTTCGCCAACCGCCTGTCGTACGTTGCCAAAGGAACCAGGTATGTCCGATTCCCAAGTGTCGCTTTCCAGCGGGCAAGATGTCGCGAGCGCCCCGACAGCACTTTCCTCGCTCGCCGCATCACGCGAGAACGATTACACCGTGCCGGCGCTGTTGCGCGGGCTGAGAATCCTCGAGATGTTCAGCAGCAGTCGCAAGGTGCTGACCACCAACGACTTCGCCGAGGAGCTGGGCACCAGCAACTCGGCCATCTACCGCATCGTCATCACTCTCACCGACATGGGCTATCTCAAGAAGATCGCCCGCAATACCTATGAACTGGGGCCACAGGTCATCTCGCTGGGCTTCAGCTATCTGGCCAGTCGTGACCTGGTCGAGGTGGTGGCGCCCCATCTGGACACCCTGCGCGACCAGACCACCATGTCGTGTCACTTGAGCGTTCGCGAGGGCACGGATGCCATCTATCTCTACCGCGCCTTCGCCGCACAGCGCATGTCGGTCAACATCCCCATCGGTTCCCGTCTGCCGTGTCATGTCAGCGCCATGGGGCGCATTCTGCTCACGGTACTGGGCGAGGATGAACTGCAGCAGCTCTACCGCCAGATTCGGCTGGATGACTACCCACCGCCGGCACCCCAGAATCTGCCTGCCCTGAAGGATGCCATCGAGGAGGCCCGCCGCCAGGGATGGGTGGAGAGCCGCTCCGACTACGCCACCGCCATCGCCACGGGGCTCTATGACCACACCGGTCATCTGGTGGGTGCCATCAATATCTCGGGCCCTGATGCGATGATGGCCGATGAGCGCCGACGCCTGTTGTTGCGCGGCGCGCTGATGGACTGCGCCCGCCATATCAATCATGAGCTAGGTGGCCTGCACCGCCGCTGACGCCGTGTCCGTCTGATCGCGGCTTGTTCATTACGGGCCTTCATCATCCCTCTTGTTTCCGCCTGCTTTTCCTATCCTTTGCCCACCTTTCCCCCGCCGTTCGCCCTCCGTTCGCTCTCCGTTCGCCCTGGAACACGAGAAGGCCCGCCAATTGGCGGGCCTTCTCGTATCACATGCTGGCGGGGCGCATCACGCTCTGAGTCATCAAATTCTGCGCCTCTGAATCATCAGACTATGAGACACCAGCACTCGGGGTGCGGGCTCAACGCGTTGCCCCCTTGAGCACCGCAGCCGAGGCCGCTGTGCTCGCCTTGCCGGCGTGCCCGGATACATTGCCTTCCCCCTGTGACGGCGAGGACATGTTGACGAATTCCGGGTAGGCGCCCATGCCGCATTCGTGCATGTCCATGCCTTCCAGTTCTTCTTCCTCGCTGACACGCAGGCCACCACAGACCTTCTTGATCACCAGCAGCGCCACGAAGCTTGCGCCGAACATCCAGGCGAAGATGATCAAGGTTCCCAGAATCTGGGTACCGAACGCGGCGTCCGGATTGGAGAACAGCACCGCCATGATGCCCCACAGGCCTGCGGAACCATGCACGGAAATCGCGCCGACCGGGTCATCGATCTTGAGGCGATCAAGCCCCACCACCGACAGCACCACGATGATGCCGCCCACCGCGCCGACCAGTACCGCAAGGCCGGCAGACGGCAGCAGCGGTTCCGCGGTGATCGAGACCAGACCGGCCAGGGCACCGTTCATCACCATGGTCATGTCGGTCTTGCCGAACATGGCGCGTGACAGCAGCGCCGCGGCCACCATGCCAGCAGAAGCCGCCGCATTGGTGTTGACGAAGATACGCGCCACGCTGTTGGCATCATCGAGACTGGCGATCTTGAGCATCGAACCGCCATTGAAGCCGAACCAGCCCATCCACAGGATGAACATGCCCAGCATGGCGATCGGCAGATTGGCGCCCGGAATGGCACGCACCTTGCCGTCAACGCCATAGCGACCCTTGCGCGGACCGACCAGCAATACCGCCACCAATGCCGCCGCCGCACCCGCCATGTGCACGACCACCGAACCTGCGAAGTCCTGATAGCCCATCGCATCCAGGAAACCGCCGCCCCACTTCCAGTAACCTTCCACCGGATAGATGACCGCGACCATCACCACCGCGAAGATCAGGAACGGCCACAGGCGCATGCGTTCCGCCACGGCCCCCGAGACGATGGACATGGTCGCGGCGGCAAACACCGCCTGGAAGATGAAGTCCGCCATGCTGGAGTAATAGGCGGCGCCTTCGCCAGCACTGATGTCGCTGAGGCTATTGTCAGCGCCGAGCATGAACGACAGCCCCGGAATCACGCTGCTGATGGCGTTGTCACCGGGATACATCACGTTGTAGCCCACCACCAGGAACACCAGACAGGCGATGCCGTAGAGCAGCGCATTCTTGGTCAGGATCTCGACGGTATTCTTGGAGCGCACCAGCCCGGATTCCAGCATCGCGAAGCCGCAGGCCATGAACATGACCAATGCGGTACACATCAGGAAGTAGAACGTATCCAGCGCGTAGCTGAGTTGCAGCACATCGATATTCACCAGCGTTTCCCCTTTGTTGTTATTCGCAAGCGCTGTGGTCAGTGGCTTGCGATCCATTCCCTGTCACGCCCTCGGCGCCGAGAGTTGTTTGACGAGAGCTCTTTATCAGGAGCTATTTGCCAGAAGCTATTTGCCAGAAGCAGCTTGCCGAGAGCGTGGTCTAGACTGCTGCCTGCGCCGTCGCCTCGGTGTTGGTCGCGACACTCGCCTCGCGGACTTCCAGCCACTCGAGCACGCTGGGCAGATAACGCGTCAGTCCCTTGTAGTCGATCAGCTCCGCCGGCAGGGTCTTCAGCACCTTCAACAGCCGCGTCTGCCAGACCGGGTTGGTACACAGGTCTTCCAGACTGATCAGATAGGTGCGGATACCGAAGAACAGCGCATGACTAAGCGGCATGCGCACCAGCGTCTGCAGCTCGACCCGCAGATGCACATCACGGCCAGCGTTTTCCGGCGTGATGGTGGTGCGATCACTGCCCCACTCGGCATAGGTCTCCGGGGAGCTGTCCATGCGCGGATGGATGGTCATGGTCCAATTCAGACGCCGCACCGGCCCGCCGACCTGGATGGCGCACAGGTATTTGAGCGCGCGATCGAACACGCCCATCTCATGCGCCAGCGGCACCGGGCCATGCCACTGCTTGAAGCTCATGCCGGCATCGAAGGCCAGTGACCAGTCCGCCGGACAGGTGATCATGCCGGCATCCATGAACAGGTCACCGTCACGCTGGTCGAGCAACGCGATATCGCCCTGCATCTGACGGCCGATATAGTCCAGCGGTGGCAATGGCAGGCTGGCGTCATCGCCCATGCAAAAGGCCTGCTCCAGCCCCAGCAGATGGTTGCGCCACACGCAGTCATCGCCGTCGCGCTCGAAACTGAAGGCCTCGGGATAGTCCCTGGCGTAATGCGTCATCACGAATTCCAGGAAGTCCCAGGCGGCCGGCTGCATGTGCGGCATCACCAGGCAGCGCCTGGGGTCCTTGGCCAGCACCCGCTCACGCTCGGCGATCTCGCTCAGATAGTGCTCATCGATATCCAGCATGTGCTCGGTGATGGAACCCGGCTTGCCGGGCAAGGTATGCGGCTCGATATTGACCGAGTAACGGTACTCATCTTCCGGGAACGGGAAGGGAAAACGCTGGATGGCGTGATCGGAATTCTTGAAGGTGAACAGACCATGGAACGCCTGGTCATCTCGCGGGGAAAATTGCATGTTCCTGCTCCTTGGGGGTCCATCTCGCGAAAGACGTATTCAGAGATCCAGCACCAGCCGCTGGCTGCGTGCCCGGGAAACGCAGGGCATCACGCAGCGCTGACTGGCCCGCTCCTGTTCATCGAGGAAGGCGTCACGGTGCTCCGCCTCCCCCTCCAGCATGTCGACCCGACACTGCCCGCAGACGCCGCCACGACACAGGCTCGTCACCTCGACACCGCTGCGCTCCAGCGCTTCCAGCATCGACTCCTGGGCGCCGACCGCCACTTCCACACCGCTGGCGCGCGCCACGGCCGTGAAGGGAGTCCCCGGTTCCGGGGCGGCAAAGACCTCGTGGTGGATGCGCGCGAGACTCCAGTGCAGCTCGCGTGCCGCTTCCTTCACGGCATCGATCATGGCCTGCGGGCCGCAGAGATAGACGTGCGTGCCGGCGGGCTGACGCGCCAGCAAGGCCTTCAGGTTCGGGCGTTCGAGACGATGCTGGGTGATGTTGCCACTCGCCAGATAGGGTGCGGCCTCCGGGAAGCGGGCGACGTCGAGGTCCTGGCTGCGCAGGTGCAGCTCCCAGCTGGCGCCACGCCGCTCAAGCTCCGGCAGGTAGGAGAGAAACGGCGTGATACCGATGCCGCCTGCCAGCATCAGGTGATGGCGCGCCTGCCAGTGCGGCAGAAACAGGTTGGCCGGCGGGCTGAGTTCCAGCTCGTCACCGACCTGCACACGGGAATGGATGGCTTCGGAGCCGCCACGCGAGACCGGCTGACGACGCACCGCGATGCAGTAATGCGAGGGATCATCCGGCGGGCTGATCAATGAGTAGGCGTTGCGACACACCCGCCCTTCTCCCGGAATGCCCAGCACCACATGACTGCCCGGCGAGAACGGCGTGAAGGGGGAAGCCTCATCGGCAGGCACCAGAGTGAGACGGCGCACGCTGCTGCTGAGCTGATCGACCGCGGCGACCCGCGCCTTCATGAAGCGAGACATGGTGCCACCTCCTCCTGTGGGGGAATCTCTCCCGGGGCTTCCGCATCGATTCGCACGCCCATGTAGGCGCCGAGACGCTTGGAAAAATGATCACGCACTTCCAGCATCAAACCGCAGCCATCACAGGCTGCCGGCGAGTGGATGACATGCTCACTGACCTGCTGACAGTGCACGCAGAACACATGCCGCCCCAGGGCAGCGACCGGCAACATCACCATGTCGTCCAGCAGCAGCCCCTGCTGCTGAGCCAGATTGGCGACCTGCCACACGAAATGCTCACTGCCGATGATGACCAGACACCCCGCGACACCGATCTCGCTGATGGCGCCGACCAGTGCGTCGCAGGCCTTCGGGCGGTCATCGACGTCATACCAGCGATGCAGGCGGGCGTTGTCGGCGGGCCCCGTGGGCAACGCCTCTGTTGCCGGGGCGGATTGCACGGCGCCTCCCACCTCGTGGCTGCCGAGCTGATCGAGCAGCGTACTGATCAGCTGACAATGCATCTGCAGCTGCTGACGGGCGTTGCCCGCCGCCTCACCAGTGCCTGGCAGGCTCTCGGGAGACTGGCATGCCACCAGATAGCGTTGGGCATCGGGCAGCGCCTCGATGCGTGGATAGTGTTGCCGACTTCGAATCCCGGCAGTGACAGAGGATGATTGCGGGCTTTTCATGACACGACCCTGCTCTGAGAAATTGTCCTTGTTGTAATGCCGCCGTCTTGACGATGACGTGCATCCGACTACCACTCCATTTCTTGAGCATATTTCGTGCCATTGACGGCGAAATCATTGCCCAACATACCCGGAAAAATCGCCTGAAAACCCCGCTTCATATATGAACAATCAATCGAGACATTCGCGCACCAAAACAGAACATTCAGCTCAGGTAAAACGACTTTCATTCACCATTATTGCTCTGATTCAATCTCACCCCACAAGCCAACCTCTACGCCTGACATCTTTCTCATAAAATAACCACAAGATACTGAAAGAATGGAAAAAAATCTGCCTTGAGAAAATCACGCCCTCTCCATCGACACGACACCATGCGCTACTCCAACGCCAGCATTCTGACGCGCTTTCGCTTGCATGATATTGGCCGGATTACTTGACTGGACTCAGCACAAAAGAAAGCGCCTCACCGAAGGGTGAGGCGCTTTAGTGACTCGATGGCGTCAGGTCATATTTTTCCACATCCACTGGAGCGTAGTTCTTGTCACTGCGACAGCTTGCCTGGACAACATTGCGGCGAACTTGCTGACAAAAGGCTTCGCAGCTTTGCCATGACAATCATGCGCAATGGAACACGCACAATAGAGATCGTGCCATCAGTAACCACCCTGTCCCGGCACCCAGTTGGTGCCCGCCAGCGGCACCCGGGCCATGGCCGCGGCTTCCACGTTCAGGGCGACCAGATCTTCCGGTTCCAGGTGGTGCAGGTGCGACTTGCCACAGGCACGTGCCAGGGTCTGGGCTTCCAGCGTCAGTACGCGCAGGTAGTTGGCCAGACGCTTGCCGGCTGCGACCGGGTCCAGTCGCTGACTCAGCTCTGGGTCCTGGGTGGAGATACCGGCCGGACACTTGCCATCCTGGAAGTCGTCATAGAAACCGGCGGCGGACCCCAGCTTCTGATACTCATCGGCATAGCGCGGATGATTGTCGCCCAGCGCAATCAAGGCGGCGGTACCGATGGCCACGGCGTCGGCACCCAGCGCGATCGCCTTGGCCACATCGGCGCCATTGCGAATCCCGCCGGAGACGATCAGCTGCACCTCACGGTGCAGGCCCATCTCCTGCAGTGCCTGGGTGGCCTGGGGGATGGCGGCCATGGTCGGGATGCCGACGTGTTCGATGAAGACATCCTGGGTGGCGGCGGTGCCGCCCTGCATGCCATCCAGCACGATGACATCCGCGCCCGCCTTCACCGCCAGCTTGACGTCGTAGTAGGTGCGGGTCGCGCCGATCTTGACGTAGATCGGCACCTGCCAGTCGGTGATCTCACGCAGTTCGGCAATCTTGATCGCCAGGTCATCCGGGCCGGTCCAGTCCGGGTGGCGACAGGCACTGCGCTGGTCGATGCCCTGCGGCAGCGTGCGCATACCCGCGACCCGCTCGGAAATCTTCTGGCCCAGCAGCATGCCGCCACCGCCGGGCTTGGCGCCCTGGCCGAGCACGACTTCAATCGCATCGGCCTTGCGCAGGTCGTCCGGGTTCATGCCATAACGTGACGGCAGATACTGATAGACGAGTCGCGAGGACTGGCCGCGCTCTTCCGGGGTCATGCCGCCATCGCCGGTGGTGGTGGAGGTGCCGATTTCCGAGGCACCACGCCCCAGCGCTTCCTTGGCCTGAGCGGACAGGGCACCGAAGCTCATGCCGGCGATGGTCACCGGCGTGCTGATCACGACCGGCTTCCTGGCATGGCGCGTGCCGAGCACGACTTCGGTCTCGCACTTCTCGCGATAGCCTTCCAGTGGATAGCGCGACATGCTGGCGCCGAGGAACAGCAGGTCATCGAAATGCGGCACCTTGCGCTTGGCGCCCCAGCCACGGATATCGTAGATTCCCGTCTCCGCCGCCCGCTGGATCTCATGGATGACATCGCGGCCGAAGGTCGCAGATTCGCGCAGTGCCGGGTTGTAGGGCTGTGTTTGAGTCTCGTCGGTCATGTTGAGCATCCTGATCAGTAGGCTGAGGCGTTGTCGACCTTGAAGTGATAGAGCTGACGCGCGGATCCATAACGCGTGAAGCTGGCCGGGTCTTCATCGATTCCGGCACTCGCCAGCAACTCCGCCAGTTCTTCCAGGTGCTCGGCACGCATGTCCTTGGCGATGCAGTCCGCACCCAGCGATGCGACCGTGCCCTTCACGTAGATTCGCGCTTCATAGAGCGAATCGCCGAGCCCTTCACCGGCGTCGCCGCAGACCACCATGCGGCCCGCCTGGCCCATGAAGGCACTCATGGCCCCGATGTTGCCCTTGACGACGATATCCACGCCCTTCATCGAGATACCGCAGCGCGCCGAGGCATTGCCTTCGATGATCAGCAGGCCGCCGTGGGCGGTCGCGCCCGCGGACTGGGAGGCATCACCCTTGACCCGCACGCAGCCGGACATCATGTTTTCCGCCACCCCGACCCCGGTGTTGCCGTGGATGGTGACGCTGGCCTTCTGGTTCATGCCCGCGCAGTAATAGCCCGCATGGCCATCGATATCGACACTGATATCGTCATTGATGCCGCAGGCGATGTTGTGGGCGCCGTCGGAATTGACCACTCGCCACTCACGCGCCTCCTTCAGGGTATCGGCATCGTGCAGGGCCTGGTTCAATTCGCGCAGCCCTTCAACGGCCAGATCGTGTGTCTTCATCATTACGCGGCCTCCGAACGGGCGGTGTCTTTTTCCCACAGATACAGGCGGCCGGGTTCCGGCTCCCACACGCGGGCCTCCTTGATGCCCGGCAGACTGGCCAGGGCACGGTATTCCGAGGCCATGGCCACGTAGTCATCGGTCTCGGCGATCACGGCTGGCTTGCAGGCGATCGGGTCACGTACCACGGCGAAGCCATCACGCGTGCCGATGGTGAAGGTGAAGAAGCCATCAAGGTCCTTCAGGGCACCGGTGATCGCGGCTTCCAGGCTGTCGCCCTGCTCCAGACGCCAGGTCAGGTAGCCGGCGGCAACTTCGGAATCGTTGTCGGTCTCGAAGCTGATGCCCTCACGCTTGAGCTTGGTGCGCAGCCAGTTGTGGTTGGACAGCGAGCCGTTGTGCACCAGGCACAGGTCACGCCCGGTGGAGAACGGGTGGCTGCCCTGCAGGGTCACGGCGCTTTCGGTCGCCATGCGGGTATGGCCGATGATGTGGCTGCCCTGCATGCCCTTGAGTCCATAGAGGCTGGCGATATGGGCCGGCAGGCCCACCGCCTTGAGGATCTCGATGCTCTGCCCCACGCTCAGCACGCGAATCTGCGGGGCGCTGTCGGCAAGCCAGCTGCGCACGGCGCTCTCTTCCCCGGCGATCTTGAATACCGCGACACTGGCATTGCTGAACCAGTCCGCCACCGTGCCGACCTGCTCGCCCAGGCCCTTGGCGATCGCCTCCCAATCCTCATCGGCACCATCGCTTTGCAGCGTCAGCTTGATGCCAGCGTCAAATTCGTCGCCATAGATGGCGAAGCCGGCGCTGTCCGGGCCGCGATCGGTCATCGCGATCAACATCGGCTCGAACAGTTCCCCCAGGCGCGATTCCAGCGCCGGGTTCTTGAGATAAAGCCCTACGATTCCACACATGGTGATGTCCTCTCACGGGCAGGAGGCGTCTCCTGCCTGGTGTCTTGAGCGTGGTGGTGACAGTGGCGACCCTCGTCTGGCATGACCCGCGAGACCCGCGAGCGCCGCCGGATGAGATCAGAAGAATTCGGCGTAGCGCTGGACTTCCCAGGCACTGACCTGTGCGTTGTAATCCAGCCATTCCTCGCGCTTGAGGCGCATGAACTCGGCGCAGATTCCCTCGCCCAGGCTCTCGCGCAGAATGCTGTCCGCCTCGAGCGCATCGATGGCCAGCGAAAGATTCTGCGGCAGCTTCTCGATGCCCTTCTCGGCGCATTCGCTCGGGGTCAGCGAGTAGAGATTGATGTTGTGGGGCGTGCCCGGATCCAGCTTGCGCGCCACGCCATCCAGCCCCGCCGCGATGATGGCGGCGTGCACGAGATAGGGGTTACAGCCGGCGTCCGGCAGGCGGAACTCGAGGCGACCATAGGGCACACGCACCATGGCCGAGCGGTTGTTGTCCCCGTAGGCGATGAAGACCGGCGCCCAGGTCGCGCCGCTGGTGCTGCCACCACCGACCAGACGCTTGTAGGAATTGACGGTCGGCGCGGCAAAGGCACACAGCGCCGGAGCATGTGCCAGCAGGCCGCCGAGGAAGTGGTACGCCAGCGGCGACAGGCCCATGCCCTGGGCGTCGGAATCATCGCCGAACAGGTTGCGCCCGATGTCATCACACACGGACAGGTGGAAGTGCATGCCATTGCCCGGGCGGTCCGCCAGCGGCTTGGGCATGAAGGAGCACACCATGCCCAGGTCATTGGCGATCTCGCCGGCGGCCATGCGCACGAAGGTGAAGCGGTCTGCCGAGGTCAGCGCATCGCTGTAGGTGTAGTTGATCTCGAACTGGCCGTTGGCGTCCTCGTGATCGATCTGATAGACGTCGAAGTCCACCGCTTGCAGCGATTCGACCAGACGTTCGAGGAATTCACGCGAACGCGACAGGCCCTTGTAGTCGTAGCAGGGCTTGGCGAGGGTATCGCTCTCGTCCACCGGCAACAGCTCACCCGCTTCCCCCCGGCGGAACAGCGAGAATTCCGGCTCAAGTCCGCTATTGAGCGTCCAGCCCTTCTCCTTCAGGCGCTCCAGCTGCTTGAGCAGCACCACGCGGCTGTCGTTGGCGAACGGTTGCCCATTGACGTAGCCATCACAGGCCATGCGCGCATAGCCCGGCTGCCACGGCACCAGCGACAACGAGCTCAGATCACCCCGCGCCATGAAGTCCGGCCCCTCCGGCGACATGCCGAGACCACTGACGGCGAAGCCGGCAAAGCCGGCGCCCTTCTCGACCACATCCATCAGGCAATTGGCCGGCACGGACTTGGTCTTGGCAGCGCCATGAATATCCACGAACTGCGCCAGCAGATAGCGAATGTCGTGATCCTTGATGAACTGTTGCGCGTTTTCGGGTGACATCTGGGTTTCCTCTGAGAGCGGACCGGGTTCCATCTCCCTCGACACTGTCTGCCACCCCGGGGAAACCTGACCCCTTGTGGTGACTCGCCACGTCAAGATAGCGGATGAAACGAGTTTTTGTGATTCCTGCTGGTCAACTTTATTTCCCCTAAAGAAAAGCATGCAGCATGCCATTTCACCAGTTGCCGCCCAGAACTTTTCACCAACCTCCTGTTTTGCATGGAAATTTATTTTCCAAGCTCGTTTTACCCAACAGGAAACGCCAAGTGATCCTGAGTGAGTTCCTGCTCGTTTCTCGAAATAGGCATCATTTCGGTGCCCAAAGCCCTCTCTTCGCACCATCATGACGCAAAGCGCTAATATTCACGCCCTGATTCGTGCTGACAATCGGCGCCTGACTCGCTCAAGGGCTGCCGTGGCCATGGCCTTTGACGGAATTGGCAAGCCCCTTGCTTAACCATGAGGAATGTTTCTTTCCTTTGAAGAATCGCTCCTCGTGCGATCAGGCAAGGCAAGTAGCAGGTACAAGCCCTTGTGAAGCGCCTGAAGAGGCGCCTGAAAAGGCGAAAGAACAACAACACCTCCTGCGGCGGATGCGCGTCTTGCGCGCCATCTTCGCCAGCATCAGCAGGACTACGGCACCCCCATTTACGCTAGGCAGCACGACTCACAGGAGAAAGGGACGCATGGCGAATTCATGGCGCATCTCGGCACTGGCCGAACAACACCGCAAGCTGGGCGCGGAGCTTGAAGACTGGAATGGCATGGGCACCGCCTGGAATTACGCCGTCTCGGACACGGCCGATGACCACGAGACCATTCGCACCCGCGCCGGTCTGATGGATGTCTCGGGGCTCAAGAAGATCCACTGCAATGGCCCGCATGCTCAGGCCGTGCTGGATTACGTCACCACGCGGGACATGTCCAAGCTGTATCCGGGCAAGTCGGTGTACGCCAGCGTCTTGAATGAGGCCGGCAAGTTCGTCGACGACTGCATCGTCTATTGCCTGGCGCCGAACTCCTACCTCGTGGTGCACGGCACGGGCACCGCGAATGAAATGCTGGCCAAGAGTGCCCTGGGACGCGCCGTCAGCCTGACCTTCGATGACGACATGCATGACATGTCATTGCAGGGGCCGGTCGCGGTGGATTTCCTGGAGCGTCACGTGCCGGGTATCCGTGAGCTGCGTTACTTCCACCATCTGCAGGCCCAGCTGTTCGGCTGCCACGTGATGATCTCGCGCACCGGCTACACCGGCGAGCGTGGCTACGAGATCTTCTGCAAGGCCAAGGACGCCCCCTCTCTGTGGGAACAGATCCTCGAGGAGGGTGCCGACATGGGCATCAAGCCGTGCAGCTTCGGTACCCTTGACTGGCTGCGGGTCGAGAGCCACCTGCTGTTCTACCCGGCGGACAATTCCGAAACCTACCCGTATCCCGACCAGCCGGTGGGCGACACCCTGTGGGAGCTGGGCCTGGACTTCACCGTCTCGCCGGGCAAGACCGAATTCCGTGGCGCCAGCGAACACTTCGCGCTGCAAGGCAAGGAACGCGTCAAGGTCTATGGCGTGCTGCTGGACTCGAAAGACGTCGCCCAGATCGGTGACAAGGTCTACGCCGACGGCAAGTGTGTCGGTGTCATCACCCAGGGCATGTACTCGCGCCTGAGCGATCGTTCCATGGCGCTGGCACGTCTCGAACCCGGCTATGCCGAGCATGGCACCCCGCTGACTCTCAAGACCGGCACTGACGGCGAGACCAGCCTCTCGGCCATCAGCCATTCCCTGCCCTTCGATGACCCGGAAAAGGCCAAGCGACTGGCTCGCGGCTGATCGCACGCCACAGCCGCGAGGCAACAGCTCAAGCCCCGCGGCAACAGCGCGAATCACGTGATGCTGGATAGCGTGAAACCTGAGAGGCCTCCTCGGCATGGCGTCGAGGAGGCCTCTTGCATCACATGCCATGGAGTCAGGACGAGGGCTCGCCACAAACGTGGATGAGGGTTGGCGGTAAACTTGATAATGTCACCCGATATCCGCACGCGGGTGACGCGCAACGACTCCCACAAGGACGCGTATTCTCACCCCGCCTGCCCATCCCTATCGCATTCACCTCCGCCACAGGAGTTATCCATGCCGCGAGAATCCTCACATTCCTCCGATACACCTCAACCGACAGCGCCTGACACGAAAGCGCCTTCGCTGGCCGCGGAACCTGCCGCGCAGTCCGAGGTGAAGGAGACCATCACGGCGGCAGCCGACGAGACACGCCTGGGACTCGAGCAGCACATCGCGCGCGCACTCAAGCAGCAGCGAGTTTCGCAGGGCTACAAGATTTCCGACGTCTCGCGTATCGCCGGTGTCAGCCAGGGCATGATCAGCAAGGTGGAGAACGCCCAGGTGTCCACCAGCCTCGATACCCTCAACAAGCTGTGCAATGCCTTGAGTCTGCCGATCTCGAAGCTGTTCAGCGATTACGATGTCAACGGGCGTGGTGCCCAGCACATCAAGGCTGGGCAAGGCATGCAGGTGGTGCGCACCGGCACGGAAGTCGGCCATGCCTATCAACTGTTGAGCTACAAACAAGGCCCCAAGAAGCGCTACGAACCCTTCCTGATCACCATGGATGACGCCAGCGAAGTCTTCCCCAACTTCTGTCATGCCGGGCATGAATTCATCTACCTGCTTTCCGGCAACCTCACCTACCGTCATGGTGACAAGTTTTATGACATGGGGCCCGGTGACAGCCTGGCCTTCGATGCCGGTGTGCCGCATGGTCCCGAGAAATTGAACGAGGTGCCGATTCAGCTGCTGTCGATCATTCACTACGACGATGAATGAGCCTCTCTGACGAATGAGCCCCTCGAACATCCATCATCATCGTCATGGGGACTGGACAACATCAATGAAGATTCGCCTTGCCACACCCAAGGATGCTCAGGGAATTTCACGCGTCGCGTCCGCACTGGGTTATCTGCCCCACGACGATGATGCGTTGATCCTGCAGCGACTGGAGCACCTGTTGGCGTCACGCCATGACCGCATCTGGGTGGCGGAACAGGCAGGTGAAGTGATTGGCTGGCTGCACGCCCAGCATGTCTTTCGTGTCGCTTCGGCCGATTTCATCGAGATACTGGGTCTGTCCGTCGCACAAGAGGCGCAACGGCAAGGCGCAGGACGGGCATTGGCCAGGCAGGCCATTGCCTGGGCAACCGACGAGGCGCTGACCCTGCGGGTTCGCACCCATGAGGCGCGCGATGTCGCCAGGAAATTCTATGCCGCCTGCGGCTTTACCCTGGCCAAGACACAGTGCGTCTTTCAGATGAACCCGTGATTCCGCACGCCTTCCTGATCGAGCTCACCCGCCTTCCTGACTGAGTACACCCGCCTTCCTGACTGAGCACGCCCCGATTTCATGCCCTGCCATGCCCCGCAGGCCGGAGAAGGAATCGCCTGCCATGACAGCGTTGCAAGACGCGACCTGTATAGCTCTTCATTCCTATGGCAGTCGTATCGCCTGAATGGCGGCAGAGTTGTCGTCGTTTCCTCCAGCTACGGCACCTGTTTTCTGCGCGAAGAGACATGAGGATGCCGCTTCTTGCATGACATCCCTCCCCACGAGAATCTTGCCATCGCGCCGGCATGAGACTTTCGTCCGCCGGTGAAATATGTTTTTGACAGTGCCTTTTTCTCGGCTAGATTGAGTCGATGTAACGGGTTACATTCGAAGACAAGACATGGTTGCCCCGGCCATGTCCGCTACCTGCCCCACTGCATCATCCCCAACAATCAGAGGGTCGCTTCAGTCCCTGCTACGCCACGTACGCCCTGCTCCATGCATGACCTTCATAGAACAATCAACAATAAACGGAGACTCGACAATGGCTTGGTACTACTCCTATATCATTGGCTATTTCGTGATCATGTTCGCGATCGGCTACTACTACTTCCGCAAGGTGAAGACCTCTGACAGCTATCTGATTGCCGGCTGGAACATGGGCTACTGGAAGATCACCGGCACCACCATCAGCACCTGGTGTGGTGCGGCAGCCTTCATCGGCTGGATGGGGATGGGCTTTTCCAAGGGGCTCTCCGGCTACTTCATGTTCGCCCTGCCCGGTATTATCGCGAGCCTGATGCTGGTCATCTTCTTCAGTCGCCCGCTGCGTCGCAAGAAGCTCTATACCCTGGCGGATCTGTTCGGGCGCCGCTTCGGCCGCAAGGCCAGTCTGTTTCCCTCGTTCTTCTCGGCCTTCGTCTACTCGGTGCCTGCCACCGCGATCCAGATCATCGGCATGAGCACCATTCTCACCGTGGTGCTGGGGCTGGAGTTCAATACCGCCATCTTCGTGTCCTTTGCGCTGATTCTCGGCTTTACCATTCTGGGCGGCCTTGAAGCGGCCATCGTCACCGATGCCCTGCAGAGCATCCTGCTGATCGCCGGCATCATGGTGCTGGGCTTCACTGCCCTGAGCCATGCCGGAGGGCTGGAACATGCCCTGCTCAATACGCCGATCGAGTTTCTCGCCCCGCTGCCCGAGGGCAAGACGATGGAGGTGGTGACCTTCGCGCTGACGGTGGCGCCCTTCTACCTCGTCTGGCAGTGCACCTGGCAACGCATCTTCGCCTCCGAAAGTGAGGATGTGGCCATCAAGGCTGGCGTGTCAGGCTTCTCCATCGTGATGCTGATTTCCTTCTTGCCCTACTGCATCGGCGTACTGGCACGCCAATTCGTGCCGCTGGATACCTCGGCCGATCTCGTCTTCTCCTACGTCACCATGCAGTTGCTGCACCCGGCCATCGGCGGACTGGTCATCGTCGGCCTGCTGGCCGCCCTGATGACCTCGGCGGATTCCTACATCCTGCAGGGCAGCTCCAACCTGGCGCATGATCTCTATGGCAACTTCATCAATCGTCACGCCAACGAGAAGCAGAAGATGGCCTCGGCGCGCCTGAGTGTCATCATCAGCGTGCTGGGACTGGGCGTCACCTTCCTGATGACCGACATCATCTCGGCCTATCAATGGGCGCTGCGCATCTCGGCCACCACGCTGATCTTCCCGTTCTTCGCGGTGATGTTCTGGAAGCATGCGACGTCCCGGGGCTGCATCAGCAGCATGGCAAGCGCCCTGAGTGTCACCGCCCTCTGGCCACTGCTGTCGACTGGCATCGACCCCGCCTACCCGGGCTTCCTGACCTCGCTGGTCGTGCTGGTGGTCGTCAGCAAGCTGACCCGCCATAGCCCCAGCGAGGATGTCGCGGCCTATTACTGGGATGGCGCCGAGTCACACGCCACAAGCGCTCTCCCGGACGCCGCCAAGCCGGATATCGCGCTGGCCTCGAAGGCTGTCTGAGCGACACCGGATCACCAGGATCGTAAAGACAGGAAGTGGCTCGGGGCTTGTCGTTGCCACGAGCCATTTCGCCGCCCCTGGTGCCTGGCCTGCCGCTTGCTTGTGATCTCTTCACCCGCTGACTGATCAGCAGGATTCTCCGGCACGCCGTCATGACAAGGATGACTCACATGACCCGAGCAGTACCGACTTCCCCCAGCGCCGCCAGGCCAGCCGCCCATCGTGTCCATAATCCCTATGCCCCGCTGAGCGAGTCAGAGCCTCAGCCCGGCACGCGCTGGCTCAAGGGCAATATCCATGTGCATACCCGCGAAGCGCTCGATGAGAGCATTTCGATGGACCGGATTCATGGCGAGGATCATGACGAAGTGATCCGGCGCTCACAGGCCGCTCCCTTCCACTTCGATTTCGTGTGCACGTCGGTTCACCCCTACCTCAACAATATCGAGCTGTTCTCACGTGGCGAGCAGCGTGATGACTTCGTGGTGATTCCGGGACGCGAGATCCAGAACGACACCATCGACGATGGCGGCTATCTCGACGGCTATTTCGCCGGCGAGCATTCGAAATATCTGCATGTGCTGAGCATGGGCAAGGTCGGCGGCCTGTCGATCTGCGCCCATCCCAACTTCTTCGAGACCACCCGCCCACGCGAAGGCGGCGAATGGACACAGATCAAGAAGACGCTCCTCAACCCGTGTGCGCGCCTCGCGGAGATGAACATCATGGGCATGGATGTCTACAACGGCCTTTCCATCCTGGAGGAACACATGGGGGCCAGGCCCTATGCGCCACACATGGCAGAGCCCTGCTGGGATGATCTTCTGTGTGAGGGAGTGCGCTGTGCAGGCTTTGCCGGCAACGACGAGTTCTATCGCGAGCAATATGTCTACGAGAACTACGCGCCACTGGGCTTCATCATGGTGGCCGCGGCGCTCAACGAGGCCGATATCCTGCGCAACGTGAAGCGCAACCGCTTCTATGCCAGCACCGGGGTGATGCTGGCCGATACGCCACTGGCAATGTCTGAACAGCAGGGGCGCTACACCTTGCGCGTCAGCGCACAGGGCAAGGTGAAGTGGAAGGCGATGGTGCAGCGAGGCGTGGACCCTACAGGCGCAGGCGAGCCAGACGCGCCGCAGCTGATCGAGATCACGGCCCCCACCGCTGCTGCAGAGTGGGAGCTGGAACTGGACGGCGACTGGAAGTACGTGCGCTTTCAGGCCGAGTCGCTGGACAACTCCCTGCATCGCGCCTGGTTGCAGCCGATCTACGGCCCGGGCTGGGTCGACTACAAGACGCTGTGAGTCAGGCGCTATCAGTCAGGCCGTGTGAATCAGGCCCCGTGAGTCAGGACCCGAGGATCAGACCCCGCGAACAGGTGCTCAGCCCTGGCTGGGCGCCGGGCCTGCACTGCCACGAATCGCCAGCGACGCGTCCAGCAAGCGTGACGTCAAGGGCGTGTCGTCTTCGAGATGGCGGATCAACGCCCGGGCGATCACCTCGCCCATCTCTTCCACCGGCAGGTCTACCGTCGTCAGCGGTGGATTGAGGAACTCCGCCATTTCCAGGTCATCGAATCCCACCACCGAGACCTGTTGCGGCACACGGATTCCCCGCCGCTGCAGCGCCAGCATGGCACCACTGGCCAGCACGTCATTGAGGCACATCACGGCGGTGATGCCATCCCGCAGGCCGCCTTGCCCTTCGCCATCGAGCGCGCCCCCAGCCTCACAAGAAAGCTCGCCTATCGCGGCGCTCGCCCCGGCGGTGGTGACATCGACGAACTGGTCATGCTCGCGATCGGCGCGGGCACTCTCCAGCGCCTGCAGCGCGGCAACGGCGCCGTCGTAGCGCAGGCGTGCACGGTCGTTGTGCGCCAGTGGCTCGGAGAGGATGACGATACGCTGATGTCCCAAGGACATCAGATACTCCGCCAGTGCCTTGGCCAGGCCGTAGTTGTCATAGCCCACCGTGATCAACGGCGAGTCCGGCAGGTAGATGCTGTTGAAGACCACCGGCACCGAGAAGCGTGACAGGTAATCCAGTGTCTCGGCGGCATGACTGCCGCCGGGCAGAATCACGGCATCCACCCCCATGTTGACCAGCTCACGCACCTTGTCGAATTCCGTCACCCGCCCCTTCTGGGTGGTCGTCACCAGCAGGCTGAAGTGCGCCCGCGCCAGCGCGCCTTCCAATGCATCGATGAACTTGGCGTAGATCGGGTTCTCGAAGGTCGGGATCACGATTCCCAGGGTGCGCGACTGATGCTGAGACAGCACACGCGCGGCATTGTTGGGCAGAAAATCGAGCGCGTCGGCCGCCGCCAGCACCTTGTCAGCCGTCTTCTTCACTACCTTTTCGGGATTGTTGAGCACCCGCGAGACCGTCGCGACCGACACCCCCGCCAGCTGGGCGACTTCCCTGACCCCGGCACGCCTGGGCTTGTTCATGGCTTGCTCTCCCTCGCCGCCTGCGCTCTTCGGGCCGGTTTCGCCTGGCGCAGGGCATCCAGTTCCGTCAGATAACGCTCCAGCACCAGATTGGGTGGGCGGCTCTTGCGCGTGATGGCGCTGTAATAGGTGACATAGGAGTTGGCCACCGGGCTGAGCGCCTGCATCTGGCCATCGCGCACCCAGCGCTCGGCATAGTGGGTAGGCAGATAGCCGAGATAGCGCCCGGAAAGCACCAGGAAGGCGATGCCCTCGCGGTCGGTCGCGGAAGCGGCGGCTTTGAGTGGCTCGTGCAGCGCCTTGATCGCAGGCGTCTGCGCGTAGGCCGGCAGCACCGCATCATGCTGGCGAATCTCTTCCTCGCCCACCGGACGCCCCCGCGCGAGGGTATCGCCCGCCCGGGGTTCACGAAACAGCACATGGCCTCGCGCGCAGTAAAGGCAGGAGGTTTCCTCGTAGAGCGAGCGATACTCGAGCCCCGGCAGCGTCTTGAGCGTCGGGATCACCCCGGTATGCAGCCGGCCATCCAGCACGGCACGCTCGATCTCGTTGGGGGGAATCATGCGGATGTTGATCATCACCTCCGGGCCGTGACCCTTCAGCGCACTCAGCGCATCCGTGATGTGCATCTCGGGCATGGTGACCAGATTGTCGGTGATGCCGATGTTCAGCTCGCCCTTGAGCCAGGCATGCAGACCATTGATGCGTGTGCGAAAGCCCTCTGCCGCCGCCAGCATCTGCATCGCGGCCTCGTGGACTTCCCGCCCCTCATTGGTGAGAGCAAACCCGCTGCGCCCGCGCTGACAGAGCTTGAGGCCCAGCCGCGTCTCCAGGTCACTCATCGCCATGCTGATGGCGGAGCGACTGATGTTGAGCTCGATCTCGGCCGCCGAGAAGCCACCGCACTCCACTACCTTGCGAAAGATACGCAGCAGACGCAGGTCGGTATCGCCGAGCTGCCCCCGCATGACCTCGCCTCGCATAGGCCCGCGCCTCCTGTTGTTGAACGGTTCCGCGCCACACGGCGCCTGACTGCACCGAGAAGGCGTATCGAACGCCAGCGGAAAGTTAAGTAAATGCTTTCCTGAAGGTAAAGACAATGGCATTTATCTTACCAAAAGGACTTCCTAATCTAGTTGGACAGGAGACGAGAACCAACAACAACACACTCTGTGGGAGACATCATGACCGCCTTCGATACATCCCCTTCCGCCCAGGCAGGCTTGAGCCAGGAGCAGCTCGATGCCTACTGGATGCCCTACACGGCCAACCGCCAGTTCAAGCAGGACCCGCGCATCATCACCAAGGCCCAGGGGGCCTACTTCACGGACTCCCAGGGCCGCCAGATCTTCGATGGCCTGTCAGGCCTCTGGACCTGCGGTGCCGGTCATTGCCGCCCGGAAATCGCCGAGGCGGTCAGCGCGCAGCTGCGCGAGCTGGATTACGCACCCGCCTTCCAGTACGGCCACCCCAAGGCCTTCGAGCTGGCGCACCGCATCAAGACGCTGATGCCCGAGGGGCTGGATCACGTCTTCTTCACCGGCTCCGGCTCCGAGAGTGCCGACACCTCACTGAAGATCGCGCGTGCCTACTGGCGCAAGAAAGGCAAGCCGACCAAGACCAAGCTGATCGGGCGCAGCAAGGGTTATCACGGCGTCAACTTCGGGGGCTTCAGTGTCGGTGGCATCGGGGCCAACCGCTCGCTCTACGGTCAGGGGGTCGATGCCGATCACCTGCCGCATACCCTGCTCAAGGAAAATGTCTTCACGCCCGGCATGCCCAGGACCGGTGCCGAGCGCGCCGATGAGCTGCTGGAGCTGATCGCGCTGCATGATGCCTCCAACATCGCCGCCGTCATCGTCGAGCCGATGGCAGGCTCCGCCGGCGTGCTGCCACCGCCAGTGGGCTATCTCAAGCGCCTGCGCGAGATATGCGACCAGCATGACATCCTGTTGATCTTCGATGAGGTCATCACCGGCTTCGGACGCATGGGCGCCATGAGCGGCGCCGAGGAATTCGGGGTCACGCCGGACATCCTCAACGTCGCCAAGCAGATCACCAATGGCGCGGTGCCGATGGGCGCTGTGGTCGTCAAGGGCGACATCTACCAGACCTTCATGGACAACGGCGGCCCCGACTACATGATGGAGATTCCCCACGGCTACACCTATTCCGGTCACCCGGTGGCGTGTGCCGCGGCGCTGGCAGCCCTCGACGTGCTCGAGAACGACCAGCTCATCTCCCGCGTCCGCGAGCTGAGTCCGGTATTCGAGAAGAAGCTGCACGAGCTCAAGGGCACGCGCTACATCAGCGACATCCGCAACTACGGCCTGGCCGGTGCCCTGCAGGTCGAGGCCTATCCCGGCGAGCCGGCGCGGCGCCCGTATGAGATTGCCATGCACTGCTGGAAGGCAGGTTTCTATGTGCGTTACGGCGGCGACACCATCCAGCTGGGCCTGCCGTTCATCACCGAACACGACGAGCTGGACCGCCTGATCAATGCCCTCGGCGATGCCTTCGCCGCCCAGGACTGACGGTCACCGCTCAAGGCTGACGGTCGACGCTCAAGGCTGACGGTCGACGCTCAAGGCTGACGGTCGACGCTCAAGGCTGGCGATCGACGTTCAAGACTGACCATCAACATTCAGAACTGACGATCAACACCACTTCATTCATCGCCATTCATTTCACAAGTCATCTCAGGGAGCCCACCCAATGAAGACGCTCGGACACCTCATCAACGGCAACATCGATCACAGCGAAGGCCGTACCCAGGACATCTTCAATCCCTCCACCGGCGAAGTCGGCGGTCAGGTGCGCCTGGCCAGCAAGGCGACGGTCGAGGAAGCCATCGCGGCCGCCGAGGCCGCCTTCCCGGAATGGCGCAACACGCCGCCGATCAAGCGCTCCCGAGTGATGTTCCGCTTCAAGCAGCTGCTGGAAGAACACTCCGACGAGATCGCCCGCCTGATCGGTCAGGAGCACGGCAAGATCTGTCACGATGCGCTGGGCGAATTGCAGCGCGGCATCGAGAATGTCGAATATGCCTGCAGCGCCCCGGAACTGCTCAAGGGCGAGCACAGCCGCAATACCGGCCCGGGCATCGATTCCTGGAGCGAATTCCAGCCGCTGGGCGTGGTTGCCGGCATCACGCCGTTCAACTTCCCGGCCATGGTACCGCTGTGGATGTACCCGATGGCGATCGCCTGCGGCAACACCTTCGTCCTCAAGCCCTCCGAGCGCGACCCGACTTCCACGCTGTTCATCGCTGAGCTGCTGATGGAGGCCGGTCTGCCGGCCGGCGTCATGAATGTCGTCAATGGCGACAAGGAAGCCGTCGATACGCTGCTGGACGACCCGCGCATTCAGGCGGTCAGCTTCGTCGGCTCCACCCCGATCGCCGAATACATCTACAGCCGCGCCGCGGCCAACGGCAAGCGCTGTCAGGCCCTCGGTGGCGCCAAGAACCACGCCATCGTGATGCCGGACGCCGACATGGAATACGTGGCCAACTCACTGAATGGCGCCGCCTTCGGCTCCTCCGGTGAGCGTTGCATGGCACTGTCCGTCGCGGTGGCCGTGGGCGATGACGCCGCCGACAAGCTGATCGCGCAGATGAAGCAGCAGATGGAAGGCCTCAAGGTCGGCATCTACAGCGACAAGGGCAATGATTTCGGCCCGCTGATCACCGCAGCCCATCGCGACAAGGTGGTCGGCTACATCGACAGCGCCGAGCAGCAAGGCGCGACGGTGGTGGTCGATGGCCGCAATCCGCAGGTCGAAGGCGGCGAGAACGGCTTCTTCGTCGGCGGCACCCTGATCGATGGCGTCACCCCGGAGATGACCTGCTACCAGGAAGAGATCTTCGGCCCGGTGCTGCTGGTCGTGCGCGCCGATTCGATGGAAGCCGCCATGCAGCTGATCAATGATCACGAATACGGCAACGGCACCTGCATCTACACCCGTGATGGCGAAGCCGCCCGCTACTTCAGTGATCACATCCAGGTCGGCATGGTCGGCATCAACGTGCCGCTGCCGGTACCGGTCGCCTATCACAGCTTCGGCGGCTGGAAGCGCTCGCTGTTCGGCGATCTGTCCGCCTACGGCCCGGATGCGGTGCGCTTCTACACCCGCCGCAAGACCATCACCCAGCGCTGGCCTTCCGCTGGCCTGCGTGAAGGCGCCCAGTTCGCCTTCCCGTCCTGATCCATCGCCTTTTCGTTCTGATCCGCGGATCATCATCTGATAACAACTGCGCCGGACAGCCCTGCTGTCCGGCGCTTTCGTGTGCTCATCATGCAGGGTCATGCCGGCAGTCAGCTCCTGCCCCTTGCAGTGGCCAGAAACGGCTCCACATAGTCAGGACATCTCATCACGAGAATCCCGACAACATCGGCGGTCAGCACCGTCACAAGGAGCCAAGATGATCTGGGTAATCGCCACCGTTACCGCCAAGGAAGGCCACGTTCAGGATGTCTTCAATGAACTCTGCGCCGTCGCGCCCACCGTGCGCGAGGAAGATGGCTGCCACGCCTACCACCCGTGCCTGGACTCCGAACGCGCCGCCGACAAGGACAACGACCCACGCCCCGACACCATCACCGTGGTGGAAGCCTGGGAATCCCACGATGCCCTGCAGGCCCACCGCGAGACGGAACATATGCAGCGCTTCCGCGACAACGCCGGTGACTGGATCGCCGATGGCGATATCCGCATCCTGAGCCCGGCGGGCTGACAGAAAAGCATGGGGAAAGACCCAAAAAGCCCGGCCTCCTGGAGGCCGGGCTTTTTATCGGGCTTGCCGTCATGACGGCATATCATTTACCGCTGCAACCCCGGTTTCACTCCTGCGGCTGATCCTCGGACAACTGCATGATCATGCGTGTCGTCAGGTAAAGGCGTGGCACGACGCTATCGACCAGCACGAACTCCTGATCGCTGTGGTAGCCGCCGCCGACGAGCCCCAGGGATTCGAGCACTGCCGGTTTATCGGAATCTGCATGATAGGCGTAGGCCGCATCGGTGCCGCCACCGATCTCGACCGCTTGCAGTGTCTGCCCCAACTCCTGATAGATCTTCTGGGCCTGCTCGGCCAGCTGCTGGCTCTGCGGATTGTCAGGCAGCGGCGGACGCCCCTTCTCGAGGTGAAACTCCACTTCGGTATCATCGATCAACTGGTTCTTCGTGATGGCCTGCGCTTCTTCCAGGACACGCTGATACTCGCTGCTATCGAAGTAGCGCATATCACCCTCCGCCCTGGCATGCTCCGGAATCACGTTGCGTTTGACGCCGCCCTCGACGATCGTCCAGTTGAGCGTCGTCTCCTTGTCCGCATCATCAAGCTCATTCAACTGCAGCAGCTGATGAGACAATTCCATGATGGCGTTGCGCCCTTCCTCTGGTGCGCCACCGGCATGGGAGGCACGGCCCTTCACCTCGAGAAACGCATAGTTGATGCCCTTGGTGACGACGGTGACGGCATCGACTCCCGGGTCAGCGAAGGTAGGCTCGAATACCAGCACGGCATCCTGATCTGCCGACAGCTCATGAATCAGGTCATGCGAGCCCGGCGAGCCTTTCTCCTCATCAGGATTGAAGACAACCGTCACCTGGCCATAGTCATCAAACCCGAGCGACTCCAGCGCCTCGAGACTGTGCAGAATAACGGCTGCGCCACCCTTGGCATCGCCCACGCCCGGGCCATAGGCACGCCCATCCTTGATACGGAAGGCACGCTCCGTGGCGGCGCCTTCATCGAAGACGGTGTCGTAGTGAATCATCAACATGATCTTGCGACTGCCATTCCCCTGCAGGCGACCGACAATCGTATTGCCGCCATAGGTCTTGGCAGGGTGCGTTTCCACCTGTGCGCCAAGCGCTTCGAGATGCTGGGTCAGCATTGCCTCAACGTCATTCAAGCCTTCACGGTAGCCCGTTCCCGAATCCACGTTGACCAGTGTTTCCAGCGTCTCCAGCAGAGGCGCTCGCTGTTGCTCGACGGCATCCTGAACATCCTGATAGTCCGCCGCTTGCGCACCGGCACTGCACATACCGCATGCCAAACCCACCGCCAACATCGGAAGCCGCATTTTCCACCTCTAATATTGTTATATAAGGAATAACGAAGGTAAGGCGGATATCAGGCAAATGCAAACGCGAGGCCTACCGGGAAATTTTTTCCGCTAGCAGCTTTACCTGCCGTCCACCATTGAACACAGGTGCACCTCATCTGATCTGCGTCTCGTGAATGTGCAGCACTCGCAGGGATTATCGGTTGCCTGAGGGCTTCTCAGCGCCGATACTGTATATGAATACAGTGTCGAAAGGAGACCCCACCCATGACCGTATCTGCCGCTCAACCGTCCCACGCCTCGCTGGCTCGCCCTCATCCAGCGCCGGAGCCCTGTGCGCTGCCGCACCCTCACATCACGGGGCGCGCTGGCATTTCCGGCTTCCCCTCGCCGGCCGAGGATTACGCGGGGCGCACGCTGGACCTCAACGAGCGGCTGATCAAGCGCCCGGCAGCGACCTTCTTCATGACGGTGGCGGGTGACAGCATGGAAGGCTTCGGCATCTATGAGGGCGACACCCTGGTGGTAGACCGCTCCATCGATGCCCGTCCCGGGCATATCGTGGTGGCACTGGTCGAGGGTGAGGTGGTGGTCAAGCGTTATGAGCTGATCGGTCAGCGCCCCTATCTGAGCTCCGGCAATGCCCTGTATCCACCGGTCGCGATCTTCGACCTCGAATGCCAGGTCTGGGGGGTGGTGCGCTCCGTCATCCACGAATACGCGGTATGAATACGCCGATGATCGGACTGGTCGACTGCAACAACTTCTACGCCAGCTGCGAGCGAGTGTTCGATCCGCGTCTGGAGGGCCGCCCTGTCGGCGTGATGTCCAACAATGACGGCTGCGTGATCGCGCGTTCCAACGAACTCAAGGCGCTGGGCGTGGAGATGGGCACCCCCGCCTTCCAGCTACAGCCACTCGTCCGTGAGGGGCGCATCCACCTGCTCTCCTCCAACTACGAGCTGTATGGCGACATGTCGGCGCGCGTGCGTGAGGTGCTGGAGGAATATTCCGCCGGGGTCGAGCCCTACTCCATCGATGAGATGTTCGTGCGTTTCGATGGCTTTGATCGCAACTCGATGCTGACATTGAGCCGCACCCTGCACCGCAATGTCCGCAAGTTCACCGGCATTCCCGTGTGTGTCGGGGTCGCACCAACTCGAACGCTGGCCAAGTTGGCCAATCGCGCTGCCAAGAAGCGTCCGGAATTCGGCGGTGTCTGCGTGCTGGAACCCAATGAAGTCGGCACCCAGCGCATGCTGGCCGATACGCCACTGGGCGATGTCTGGGGCGTGGGCCGACGACTGGTCGAACGCCTGGCACTGCAAGGCCTGCACACTGCCTGGGACCTGCGCTGCGCCGACCCGCGCGCCATCGGCCAGCGGTATTCCGTGGTACTGGAACGCACCGCGCGCGAACTGCAAGGCACGCCCTGCTTCGAGATGAATGATGCCGATGACGCTCGCCAGCGCATCATGACCTCGCGCTCCTTCGGGCGCATGACCGGTGACTTGAATGAACTCAGGGACGCCATCCGCCAACATGCCCAGCGCGGCGCCGAGAAGCTGCGCCATCAAGGTAGCCTGACACGCGCCGTGCTGGTCTTCCTCAAGAGCAATCGTCACCGACCCGACCTGCCGCAATACTCACCCAGCACCATCGTCGAGCTGCCCGCCCCCACCAATGACAGCCGCGAGATACTCGCCGCCGCGCAACAGGCGCTGGAGCATATCTACCTGCGCGGCTATCGCTTCATGAAGGCTGGCGTGATGCTGCTCGACCTCATCGACCAGCCACGCGAGCAGCTCTCGCTGCTGGAAAGCGAAGAGGACATCGCCAAGCGCGAACGCAGCCAGCAATTGATGGCGACACTGGACGCCATGAATCAGAAGATGGGCCGCGGCACCGTACGCCTGGGTGTCGCACACCCCGACGCCGCCTGGCAACTGCGCTGCGCCCACCGCAGCGCCCGCTACACCACCAACTGGCAGGAATTGAAGCGGTTGCGTTAGTGGGCTTGGCCCGAAAGTTATGAGCACAATTCCGAGTGTCCCAACCATCAGCAATACAATCCCTTTCCTGGGCGCTCATACCGCATAAGGCATGAAGGGAGTGAATGCGTAGATATCGCGCGCAATCTGATCGGATTGTTGCATCCATAGCAAAGGTGTTTTACGCCAGTGCCGCTTTATCAATGACTTGCGAACACTCATGCTGTGCGCCATTGCTAAAAGCCAACAGTTCTGGAGTACCCGGCATGAAGATTCTACTGATCAACGGCGGCAAGGCCTTTGCCCATTCCAATGGCGAGCTGAACGCGACGCTGCATGAACTGGCGCGCGGTGAGCTGGCCGAGCTGGGTCATGAGGTGCGTGAAACCGTCATCGAGGAAGGCTTCGAGGCCAAGGCGGAAGTCGAGAAGCAGCTGTGGGCGGACCTGATCATCTACCAGACCCCAGGTTGGTGGATGGGTCTGCCGTGGACCGTGAAGAAGTATCTCGATGACATCCTGACTGAGGGCCACGGCGCGCTGTACGCCAGCGATGGCCGTCATCGCACCAGCCCGACCCAGGGCTACGGCACTGGCGGCTTGATGCAGGGCCGCCAGTACATGCTGTCACTGACCTGGAATGCGCCACTTGAGGCCTTTGATGAAGAAGGCAACTTCTTCGAGGGCAAGGGCATCGATGGCGTCTACTTCCCGGTGCACAAGGCGATGGAATTCCTCGGCATGACGGCCTTGCCGACCTACCTGGCCACTGATGTGATCAAGAATCCTGACCTGGAGGCCTACACCCAGGCCTACCGCACGCACCTGCGCGAGCACATCGGCCGCGCCTGAAGGCTCGTAGAGATGAGTTGCGAGCGCTGAAAGCACTCGAGCCCGCTCGTAATACAAGAAGCCCGCCACCGGTGACATGACCGATGGCGGGCTTCTTGCGTTCCAACGAATAGCGGCGGCCAGCGCACACTATTGAGGGGGTACGGGGCTCAGAAGCTCCAGCTGGCGTGCGTCCAGAAGATACGCCCCGGCTCATTGACCTGTACATCGCCCTGCAGCGGGTCATCGTAGAAGCGATTGACGTGATAGGCGTAAGCCTTGTCGAACAGGTTGGAGATGCCGGCGCTCAGCTCGATGTCATCAGTGACAAGATAGCCGCCCTCCAGGCCGACGATGCCGAAACCTGCCGTCGCGTCTTCGCTGTCAGAAATACGCGACTGGCGTGCGGCCGCATCGAATCGTGCCCCCGCCCACCAACGGTCCGCGTCATAGCGTGTCGCCAGATAGCCATTGAAGGGGGCGACCTGTGACAGAGGTGTCCCATCGCTCAGATTGGTGCCGTGCGTCGCGGCAACCCCTGCGGAATGCTGCCAACCGTTTTGCTGCCAGCTGGCTTCCAGCTCGATACCGTAGAGTTCGGCCTCGACATTGTCATAGGTGGTCAGCGAGTCGCCTTCGGCCAGCTCGATCCAGTCATGCACCCGGTTGTAGTAGGTGTCCGCCGAATAGCGCCAGACGCCCTGCCTGACCGCCACTCCCAGCTCGAGCTGCTGATGGACCTCGGGATCAAGCTCGGGATTGCCCAACCAGCCATCGGAGTCAGACTGGCGGTTGTAATACCGCTCGCTGGCCGTCGGAAAGCGCACACTGCGACTGAGCGCTGCATAGCCTTTCACCGCTTCGTTGACGCGATGCTCCAGCCGCGCCAGCGCACTGAACTCCCCGTCACGCTGCTTGGCTTCTACATCATCGCCGTACTGGGCACGCCAGGCGGAGATAGCCGAGGCATTGCTGCCCACTACCTCATCGGCATCTCGCGCATCACTGATGGAGACGTCATAGCGCGCGCCAGTCACCAGCCGATTGTCGGCATCGAGGGTGGTATCCAGTTCCGCGAATACCCCGCCACGTGTGCGCACGACATCGGGCCAGGTCTGGCTATCCGACAGGCTATCCAATGACATGCCCATCCGGGAGTTGGAATTGCTCTCGAGCCGTTCGGCATCGGCCCCCAGCGTCAATATCGCGTCATGGCCCCCAACAGTCAGCGGAATATCGCCTTGGGTGCTGGCATACCAGGTCTCGGTGGTCGCGCTGGAAAACATGGCCATGTCGCTCATATCCATGTCCATGTCCATACCCGAGCCCATGCCCATGCCCATGCTCATTGAGGAATCATCAAAGTCACGCAGGGTGACGTTATCCATGTCATGCACGACGCGGGCATGGTTGAGCTGTGTTTCGGTGTGCGAGAACAGGCCGACGTTGTCGGTGGTCAACTTGAGATACTGGCGGTCCATATCGCTGCGTGGCGCATCCATCGACGGATACAGCGCATCATCGATGCGCACCACGGCGACGCCCGCCTCAATGGCGACATCCTCGGTGGCAAAGGCGCCGACTCGGACACTGCCATTATCGCTGCGATACCCGCCTGCCTGGGTATCGCCATTGCCATCCTCGTAGTTGTTGCGCTCGGAATGCTCGAAGTCCAGCGCGGCCCAGAAATCGCCCTGCTTGGCGGTCAATGACAGAGTCTCACTGGTGGCATCATCATTGCTGCGCCAGCCGGCCCCCAAGGTACCCTGGACGCCATCATCATCGGTACGTGAGGGCGTATGACGCGTCACCTCGATGCTGCCCGCGGCAAAATTGGGGCCGCGACTGACGGTCTGCGCGCCCTTGTAGAGCGTGAGGTCCGACTGGCTGCCGGCAGTGGCGTAACCCAGTGTGGTATCCATGCCCCCCGGGCAGGCGGGGTAAAGCGATGCGCCATCCACCTCCTGGATCAGGCGCTCACCGCCCTGGGCACGAAAGATGGCCGAAACACCGCGACTGCCCAGACGCGAGCCACTGACACCATTGACCTCGCGTAGCTGTTCACCAAGGTCCATGTCGCCCTTGGCATGCCCCGCATGCACGTCGTGGACGGGGCTGGCCATGGGCGCCTGAGCCTCGATACTGATCAACGGCAATACGTTGGTGGTGTCAGTATCGGCGTAAACCGGCAGCGTACCGCTACTTGCCATCGCGGCGGCAATGGCCATGGGCAGACGACCACGCGATGCGCTCACTGGCGATGACAAGCGACGCGCACGGAACGGGAAATTGACGAGAGATAGCGTCATGCGCTGGCCTCCTGGAAGTCATTCCCGCGCTTGTGTGTGGCACGAATCCACAGCCAATCCAGCAGCCCCATCACGATCAGCGAGAGGCCGACCAGCGGGAAGATGACACCGACGATCATCATCAAGCCCCAGACACCGGCGATACACTTGCGCTCCTTGGGCAGCGGCGGGATACCGATACCGCCCACCGGACGACGCTTCCACCACATCACCACCGCACCGACGCTCATCATCACCATCGCGATACAGGCCAGCACCAGCACCAGCTGGTTGACCAACCCGTACTGCTGCCCCAGGTGGACATTGATGCCCCACTCCAGCGCTCGGCCCAGCGGACCGTAATCGGCGTAATGCATGTCTAGCAGCACATCGCCGGAATAGCGATCCACATGCACTACCTGCTGACGCTCCAGCGCATCCGGATAGACGGAGCCGGTGTAGACGCCCTGAGGCGAGCCCGGCAGATTGATGGCATAGCCCGGCGCCAGGCCTTCGCGAGCGAAGATGCGCTCAGCCTGATCGAGGCCGATATCGGCATGGGCAATCGCGGCGGCGCTCAGCGGCACGGCCGCAGTGCCAAAAGCCTGCTCGGCATCAGACTTGCTACCACCACCATGCCCGGCATGCTCCCCCTCATCCACGGTGGAACTTGTCGCAGCAGCCGGCAAGGAAGATAACGGGATAAGGGCCTGTTCGAGAGACCAGGTCGTCCTCTCCTGATCCACCAGACGCGTATCGGACATCGGCGTATTCACGCGCACGCCATCGGGATACCCGAAGTTATGCCCGTTGGCCAACTCGTTGACCTTGGCACCCCACACCATTGACCACGGCATGCCGGTCACGGCGAGAAACAGAATGAAACCAGCGGCGAAGATGCCACACACGGCATGCAGGTCACGCCACCACAGACGGCGCGCAGGCGTGGTACGCAGCGTGACGACACCGCCCTTCTGGCCTCGGGGCCACCACAGATACAGGCCGCTGAGTACCAGCAGAATGCTCCAGCCGGCGGCGATCTCGATCGCGGCATTGCCGATGGGGCCGGTGATCGCGAGGCTGTGCAGATTGCGGACCGTCCACATGATGCTGTCCCGGTAGGCCATCTGCCCCTGCACTTCACCACTGTAGGGATTGACGTAGACCGCCTGCTTGCCACTGCCATCGGCAGCCACGATATCGATTTCGGTGGTCAAGTCACTGGCCGCAGGCGGCACGACACGTACGGCCTTGCCGGGCAGGCTTTCCACGGCGAGTCGTACCTGCTCGCTCAGCGGGACACTCGCCTGTGCCTGGCCATTCGCCTGTTGCACCACCGGCGTGTTGACCTGCATCAGGTCGGCATGCACGAAGCGATCGATCTCTTCACGGAACAGATAAAGACCGCCGGTGACGGCCAGCAAGGTCAGGAAAGGCAGCACCAGCAGGCCGGCATAGAAATGCCAGCGCCACACGGCGCGGTAGATATCGCTGAAACCGCGAGCGGCGCGACCCGCGGAGTCGGTGTTGGTTGTTGAACTCATCTCGATTACCCATCGACAGGTGCCACGACGCGCGACGGATGCTTTGTCCGTCGGTCAACGTGAGGTCACCGAACACTATGGAGAGCCACCGCGAGGTAGCCCATCAATTCATGGCGCGAGGGAATCGAGGGGTGGCGCGCGCCCGGGCGGACGCAGATAGACATTGATGTCGCGAAACGCGACGAGGCAAGGCCGCGGGGCAGCGTCGCGAGACAACCGACCCAACGCCAGCAACAGGGCAACGGCGACCAATGCCAGCGTATAGGCCGCCATGCTGGCCAACGGACAATCCGAAGCAGCGGAACTATGGGTGATCTGCGCCTGCGAACCGCTTTCGCGAGCGGCACGCGTTATCCAGTCGCTATCAGCACTCACCCAACGACCGGTACCGACGCTCTCGAAGACGGCATGATCGTCGACCATCACCACACGCGGTGCCGCCAGCGGCATGACCAGCATGGCGGCCAGCGCGATCAGCATCACGAAGACGACATGCCCATTGGCCGCAGTCAGGCGTGACAGGGCGCGATGATAGGAAACGGATTCACGCCTGGCGTGGCGAGTCGAGAGGCAAGTCGCTGTCATGCGCCCCCCGTTGCCGACACGTTCGCGTTTGCGCTCGTGTTGACGGTCGCGACATCGGCAGAAGACGGCGCTGCGGCCACGGACTGAAGCAGGAATGTCAATCGATCGGCCAGCTGCGCAGGCGTCTGACTGAGCGGCAAGGTGTCACGCAGTCGTCCGCGGTCATCGATCACGAAGATCGCCACACTATGATCGATCATGTAATCGGGCTCACCGGCCGACGACTGCGCTTGCGCGTGTTCAGGGGGATGCCTCTGCTCGGGGTCTCGCTGCTGGAACTGGATACCGAGGCGCTGAGTGAATTCCTTCAGGCGCGTATCGTCATGTAACGGGAGGCGAAGGCCGGTCACCGGCAGGCTGAAGGCAGACAGATAACGTGACAGCACTGGCAGGGTGTCGCGCGCCGGATCCAGTGTCAGGAACATCGGATGCAGATGCGTGCGTGACGTCTCGTCAAGGCGTTGCCAGGCCATCTGCAACCGGGCAAGCGACAACGGACAGATGTCCGGGCAATGCGTAAATCCGGGAACCAGCACGCTCAGATGGCCCGCTTCCCCCCTGGACAAGGTGTCCGCGTGCAACAGTCCACGCGTGGAAGGCAGCTCGAGCGTCGCCAGCCACGCATCACGCGGCTGATGCGAAGCGGAAAGCCCCGTGATCAACGCGATGACGACGAGAGCAAAAGCACTGAGTCCCATCAGGATCAGCTTGCGCGGCGACATGAACACTCCAACGTGGCGTGCAAAGAAGGTAAAGGCAACAGGGTCGAAGGCAGGGATGCTAACCATTCACACCCGCAAAACCACTAATGCGACAAGTTGCCACAGCGATTCCCACGGGGCTTAGCGGGCGCGACAAGGCCCCAGATAGCGTAAAGCCATCACCATCATCATCAGATTCAAAGTGCGCCTCGCCCGGACGGACACGACACTGTCTCCATGCTCCTGCAATGGAGCCAGTCCCCATTCCCTTCTTCCCCTCACGCCATGAGGCTTCGCCATGATTCAGCGCCTTTCCCTGCACCCAGCCATCCTTGAAGTGCGCGACCTCGATGCCGCTTGCCGTTTCTTCACCGAAACACTCGCCCTGCCCATCCTGTTGCGCAATGCCACCAGCGCGATCCTGGAGCTGAACCATCGCCGAGACAAGCAGACCAGCGTATTGCTGTTGCAGCGCAGTGCCGAGCAACCCGACAGCCGCCAGCTGACGCTTGAGATCGAGCGAACGGACTTTGCCCGCTTCCGCGATCAATGGCAGGCCCAGGGAGCGCACCTGATCGAGAGTCACGGCAGCAGCGCCCCCGGCTGTGCCTGGCAGGTGCTCGATTGCGTGCTCCCCGATGGGCATCGCCTACGCGTGGTCAGCATCAACCCCGAGCGCTGCGCCCCGACGATCAGTCGTGGCATGGGCATGGCACCCTGAGACTCCAGAACACCAGATGTCTCGAGAGTCTCCGCAGGGGCCGGTGCATGACAAAAGCCCCGGCCCCGCTATCAAGTGCGCCATCATGGCGAGAAATGACGTTCTGGTGTGGCGTGCAAGGAAATGGCTTGGATGCCCATCACGGTAAACACGTCAGTAGTTGACGAGCAGGTCATCGATGACCGGGTTCATCTTGGTTTCGACACTGGCGTACTTAGAGAACCCCAATCCCCCTTTTGCTATTAGATGATACTGCGCATAGGCGATTTCATCGCCATACGGATCGTCTAGCCATAGTTCTGCATGAGAAAGGTATGTCACATAATCCCATGAGCGCAGCGCGGTATATTTCAGAACTACTTCGCAATATCCGGGGACCGGCGCGTCATAGACTCGCGTATTCAAGCCATTGCGACTGAAGCCCTGCAGGATCACATTCAGGAAGCCGGGCACGATCACGGCTTCATTGCGCTCGATGCACACGGTATCCAGATAGGACATGCGCTCCAGAGGCTGAACCTGCACCGAGGTACAGCCGGCCATCACGAGGGTGATGGAAGCTGCCAATAATGCCTTCGTCATTCCTGTCATTCTTGACTCCCTGTCATTGAACAAGAGGCTTCACCGCGATATATGACATGGAAGGCATACTTGTCCGCAGGGTATTAGTGAAAACAAATAAATGCGAGGAATCTGCCGGTGATCAAGCGTCATTCCCCCCATGCAACCGCGAGCCTTTTCAGTGACACCGACAAATGACGACAGGCACGACAAATATGAGTCCCCCTTATTACACCGAGCCAGTCATGACCCACTGACAGCGTGCACGGATACCAGTATTGTCGTTCTCTTGCCCGACGCAGCGTGCAGTGTTGCTCAGCGACAGAATCGCCAGCCCCTTGTGCCGAGATGGAAGTGATCACGATGGGCCGCGTTGTAATCCGGCCCCAGCACGGCGCCGAAACTCTCACAGGCGGCGTCCTGCACGGCGCGCAGGAACCGGCCTGGGGCATCTTCATCGTCGGGTGCCGTCCAGTCGCGCGGCAGCCGAATGTGACGGCCATCCGCCAGCGTGAAGCCAGTGACATCCAGCGCATCCGCGGTGGCGTGTTCACTGCGGCGTGCGTTCTCTCGTCCGTAGATGTTGCGGCAGGCGTAGCTGCCCACATGGGACACATGCGTCACCTCGCTTCCCATGACCTCCTGCGCCGCTGACTTTAGCCCATGGCGCTCGAAGCGCAGCCAGCTCACCGCCAGCGGGCAGCTGGCAATGAAGGACTGGTTGAAGCGAACGCCCTGCTCACCACTCGTGCCTGGCGACGAATGCATGCGTACGCTGTTGATGAGGTTACAGCCGTTGTCGCTGGGGCGATCCGGCAGGAAGGTCACCCGTTGCGGGACTTCCCGCTCGAGAAATGCGCGACAGGCGGCCGGATTCTCGTTCAAGCGTGAGAGCTTCCAGCCGGTCACCATGCCAGGCGGGTCCTCCAATTGCAGTGGCGCCCACGGGAGATAGTGAGCTGGTATCCAGCGCTCCAGCACGATGATGTCGCGCTGGATCGCAACGCCCAGGCCGATGAGCACCAGGCATATCAACGTGAGTCCCATGCCTTTGCGGCGCTGCTTGTGCTGCAAACCGTTCATGTTCCCCTCCTTTTCGCGATGCAGGCCCTCACCTGCCCCGGGCTTCGCCTGCCCCGGGCCTCGCCTGCCCTGGGCTTCACCTGCACCAGGGTACTGACCACCGTAGATGACAGGGCGTATCGACCGCCTCATATATGCCATATCAGAAACAGTGAAATGAAGGATGAGGTGCTGTCAGAGACGCGGCTGTCCACTATGCTGGACGCCATTCAGCAGACCAGCCATACGCCCTTGAGGGGCCGCGCCCCGGCTGCTCTCTGCACGCCAATCCGCCATCAGGAGCGCACATGACGACAGCCCCTACCTCACGCCTGGACACGATCCCGCTCTCGGTGCTGGACCTTGCCCCCATCCGCGATACCGGCAGTGTTGCTGACACCTTCCACAATAGCGTCAGTCTCGCCCAGCATGTCGAAGCGCTGGGCTTTCATCGCCTGTGGCTGGCCGAGCATCACAACATCGATGGCATCGCCAGTGCCGCCACCTCGGTGCTGATCGGCCATGTGGCCGGCAAGACCTCCCGCCTGCGGGTCGGCTCGGGCGGCATCATGCTGCCCAATCATCCCCCGCTGGTGGTGGCGGAGCAGTTCGGCACCCTGGCCACGCTCTACCCGGACAGGATCGATCTCGGACTTGGCCGCGCGCCGGGCTCCGATGGCATCACCATGCAGGCGATGCGCCGCGACCCTTCCGCCGGCGTGAATGACTTCCCCCAGCGGCTGGCCGAACTCGAGCAGTATCTGGGCGAGGCTTCACCCGGTCAGCGCGTCAAGGCCATGCCGGGGCAAGGCACTCATGTCCCCCTGTGGCTATTGGGTTCCAGCGACTACAGCGCACGCCTGGCAGCGAAAAAAGGTCTGCCCTTCGCCTTCGCCGGTCAGTTCGCCCCCGGCTACATGCTGGAGGCCATCAAGCTCTATCGCGAGAACTTCACGCCCTCCGAGGTGCTGGATGCGCCCTATGTGATGCTCGGCCTGCCGCTGATCGCCGCCGACAGTGATGAACGCGCTCACTTCCTGGCCAGCACCCAGCAACAGAAATTCCTCAACCTGATCCGCGGCAAGAGCACGCGCGCCCTGCCCCCACGCGAGACACTGGACTGGTCAGCACGCGAGGAAGCCATGGTCGGCCAGAATCTGGCTGCTGCCATCATCGGCGGGCCTGAGCGCATTCGCAGCGAACTCGAGCATCTGCTGGAGGTAACCCAGGCCGACGAATTGATGTTCAACTCGGATTTCTATGAGCATGCCGATCGCCTGAAGAGCTACGAGATACTCGCCGAGGTCGCCGGGCGCCGGACGCCGGACGCCAGTCAATGACGCGGGCCCCTTCACGCTGACTGGCTTGCCAAGACAAGACGCCGCTCACATCTCCTGTGAGCGGCGTCTGTCGTTCTGAGCCTGCCGTGAAGACACGCATTGACGTCATGAGTTGAAGGCGATGAACTTAAAACGATGAACTCAAGGCGATGAGTTCATGACGATAAGTTCATGCCACGACTCGGCTCAATGATGGTCGCGCGGGTTCACCCGACGATTCTTGACGTCCGGCGCACGGCGGATGCGATCTTCCTCCGCCAGGCTGTCAGCCTCGAAGATATCCGCACCGACCGGTGTCTCACCATGACGGCGATATAGCTGACTGAGCATCTGGCGACGATCAGCCCGCAGCTCTTTCACCAATACCACGATCATGCCGTAGATGATGAAGGTAAAGGGCAAGGCAGAGAGTACCGAGGCTGACTGCAAGCCCTTGAGACCGCCCGTCGAGATCAGCGTCAGGCAGATGGCCGCGATCAGCACGCCCCAGGCGATACGCTTGTAGAGCGGCGGGTTGATCGAGCCGCCGTCGGTCATCTGCGCCACGATGTAGGACGCCGAATCGGCGGAGGTCACCAGGAAGATGAAGATCAGCATGATCGCGACCACCGACAGCACACTGCTGAAGGGCATCAGATCGAACATCTCGAACAAGGCAGACGTGATGTTGGCATCCGTCGCGGCCGCCAGACCGACATCACTGGCCAGCTCCATGTTGATCGCCGCGCCACCGAAGACACCGATCCACAGGCACGCCAGCAGCGGCGGCACGATCAACACGCCCACCACATACTCCTTGATGGTGCGGCCACGCGAGACACGCGCGACGAAGGTACCGACGAACGGCGACCAGGCGATGACCCATGCCCAATAGAAGACGGTCCAGGAGCTGTTCCAGTCATTGCCGTCATAGGGCGACATGCGCAGGCTCATGCCGATGAAGTTCTGCAGATAATCGCCGATGCCCAGGGTGATCGTCTTGAGGATCTCCAGCGTCGGGCCGGTGAACAGCACATACAGCATCAGCGCGATGCAGATGCTCATGTTGAGGTTGGACAGGCGCTTGATGCCCTTGTCGAGCCCGGACCAGGTCGAGGCCATGTAGGCACAGAACATCACGCCCATGATGATGAACTGCCATTGCCAGCCTTCTTCCACGCCGAAGACGAAGTGCAGCCCCCCATTCATCTGCAACACGCCCAGGCCCAGCGATGTCGCGACCCCCATCACGGTCGCCACCACCGCAAAGACATCCAGCACCGAGCCGTAGCGGCGCACCTTGGGATGCTTGGCCGTCACGGAAGACAGCACCGAGGACACCAGACCCGCCTGTCCCTTGCGGAACTGGAAATAGGCAATGATCAGGCCGACCACCGAGAAGGCAGCCCATTGATGGACGCCCCAATTGAAGAAGGCATATTGAATGGCATAGCGCGCAGACTCGGGCGTCTCGCCCGGCATATCGGCGAACGGCGGCTTCAGATAGTGCTGCATGGGTTCCGCCATGCCATAGAACACCAGCCCGACGCCAAACCCTGCTGCCAACAGCATGCTGACCCAGGAAAAGAAGGTATAGGAAGGCCGGCTATCCTGCGGCCCAAGCCGGATCTTGCCATACTTGCTCAACGCGAGACTGATGAGAAAGATCACGAAACCAAACACGGATATCAGATAGAACCAGCCGAACATGCTGGTCACGGCGCCGAGCGCCTGATCTGCCAATTCACCGAAACGGGTGGGGAATCCTGCCCCCAATGCGACCAGCCCCAGAATGATGATGACCGACGCGCTGAATACGCGCTTTCCTCCAGATGTCATAAATCGCTACTCCCTGTGAGCTGTGACAGCGGTGAGGTGGATCGCGCACCAGCGAGAAACGAGTAGCGTATCGCCAACGAATATTCGCAGTGCCTTCTAGACATGAACCTGATTCCCCAGAACTTCAAGGGCAGACGACGCCAGCAGCACAGGAAAATTTGTCACTGTCTGTACAAGTAGGCGTTTGTCCCACCAGGCCACAGCCTCCGCGTGGGAGGAGAAAGCCGCTTTTGAAAGGTCAGTGCAGACCTTGAAAGGACAGCGCAGGCCCTGGAAGGACAGGGAGCAGGAAGACGGGAAGTCCCAGGCAAGCTGGCCAGCCACGATGGCGAGATCGCCAGATAACCTCTACATTACTTGTACGATAGTTATAAAACGCGATTCACCGCCGACATGACATCCCACTGAGGGTATTCCCGATGCCTGCACATACCACTGCATCACACCCGCCACGCACCGCTGTGACCCCCACTCACGCGTCGCCTGCTGCCCCACTACCCCCAAGCCAGCTCGCCGATCAGCCGCTCGCCCACCAGGACGAGACCAGCATGACACTCGAGTCGCTGGCACGCGCACTGCAGCACGGCATGGTGCCGGTGGTCGAGGTCATGTCACTGGATGGCATCTACAAGGTGAGAATCCATCATTGCCACGGCATCTCGGACCTGACGCGCAACGATCACAGCGCGCTCTGGTTCAAGGGCACCGGCGAGATACGCGACTTGATGGGCGCACGCGGCATCAGCCACGGCGTGCTGACCTGGGCAGATCAATGGGGAGATGAAATGATCGGGGTCGAATCGCGCAGCCTCAATCAGGAAGAACTGCTCGCCTGGGGCACGCGTATCTGTTTCAAGTGAGGAATAGCCTCACGATGCCAGGGAAGATACCAGAGCCTGCGACTTCACGGACACAGGCACCTTGGCGAGAGACCATCAGGCTGAAGGCCTTCAAATGATGGGTAGGCGGATGACAAGCCAAAAGAGCCTGCAGCCAATGGCCACAGGCTCTTGTTCTTTTACCCTATTCAGTACTCACTCTATCCAGAATTCCCTCTAGCCAGAACTTTAACCAGCCAAGTTTCACGCTGAAGAAGAGCTCACGCTGACACGAGCCTCAGCCTCTTTGGTGTCCGCCAGCAGGGACAGAAGGTAGTCCTTGCGCTTCAGAAATACGGGACGCTGTTGGTAATCTCTTTTATAGGTCTGCTTGGAGACCAGCGCCTCCTGGAATGCTTCAAACTCCTCTCCATTCCCTACGTAGCGATTCTCGAGCGACATGAAGCGCTCTATATCCGCCGAGGTCAGGTATTCCCGCAAGCTGTCATTGAGATAATAGCTGAACGAAAAATACGGCATGAAGCCAAAGCGCTCGGCACGGCGGACAAAATCCGCATAGAGCAGCTCAGGATGCTGGCGCCCGACCCCCAGCTTCGCGTGATTCTTGGCACGATTGGAAATGAAGATCGCACTGCGCCGGGGCAAGAAGAGATGTTCCAGAAACAGGCCCAATGTATGGGTCACGATTTCCCGCCCTTGCACCGCCGCAATGAACCAGACCTCCATCGGCCTGGCGGGCGCCTTGCTTTGACGAAAGGTGAAAAAGCCCAGTTCACTCATTGCCACAGGCAACCACTCCGACAATGGCGTCAGGCAGAACGTCGTGCTGTCAGCCCAGACTCCCCCATAACGACTCAATAGATACAGCCGCAATACGTCCGCCTTGATGGCAGGGTTCAACCTGACCGTCGACAGCTCGAAGGCAGCAAGGAAATCAAAGCCAAGTACCTGCTGGATATTGTCATCACTGAGCAGTCGCACTTCGTAGTCTGGATTCAGCGCCTGCCACGACCTGACGCTCAGACGTACGACTTCCGGTGCTGATTCCAGCGGAGCATCCCAGTACATCCAGATTATCTTGGGCTGGGCTTGTGACTGAGTCGCCGCCCCCGGGTTGGGCCCCAATGACGACGCACGCTGCAATTCTGCGAGTGAATCCCGTGCTACCTGGTAACGTGGACTCTGTGGCGACAGCTGCGCGATTCCATAATGCGCATTGTAGCGATGGCTGAACCACGCAACATGCTTGCGCAGCCAATAGCCCTTGTTCTCGAAAGTATCGCTTCGAATGAATGCATTGATCATCAGGCAACCCAGGTATTAGTTACCCATGACAGCGCATAGGTAACGATAAATAACGCGAATCGCGTAAAAATACCGATAGTTTGCAGAATTGTCTAACAGAAGGGAAAACTCGAGGAAAAGTGCAAGGCCAGATGAGTCGAGGGCAAGTCTTGGCCTTGTGACAGGGCTTGTGACAGGGCTTGGGACAGAGAATGAAGACTTGTCATCGATGAAGCTGTTCACCGATGACAAGAATCAGGAAACCACGTAAGCAGCATTCGTCTTTCAAGACATGTCGGCTGAGCGGTCAGCGTACATATCAGTGCAACACCTCTGAAGTGGACCCCATCCTTTGGACCACCTGACGGGTCGTCTAAGCTCGGATCAGGTCATCATCGGCGTCAGGCCGCCTGGGTCAGTGGTTGAGAGAAGTACGCTTCATCAGGTGTGGCATCGTCCAGCCCTTGGTGGGGCCGCTCCGTGTTGTACCAAGCGAAGTAACACTTCAGATCCCTTCGCAAGTGGGCGCCACTCTCGAAAGCCTTCAGGTAAACGCACTCGTA
>NZ_JADPPY010000099.1:0-632 GCF_018340035.1 Cobetia sp. MC34 | reverse complement strand
GCTGGGCCGCTTCCAAGCGAAATTCCGGGCTAAACGTTCTCTTCTTCGTCATCATCTGCACCTGATTGTCTCTGTGAGCCATCATACACTCAAAGTCAGGTGGCCAGATTCACTGTGCCACTACATTTCACGCTGTCAGGTCGTCTGCGACCAAGGATTGAGTATAAGACCATCAGACGCTGAAAACGGTGAGCCGAGCACGTTTGAAGGGCGATTTTTGGCCTAAGGTTTCAACGTAACTATCGGTTCAGGCATCTCTGTTCTGCCTGTCCTTCCTCCATCATCGTCTGTCGCATCGCCGTTGGCGAGCGACATCAATGACGATGTCTAGTCCTGAAATAGGTTGACACTTTGGGAGCTCAAAACGCTCGATGCACCGCATTGAAGTGGACCCCAGAATTCGGACCAGGCGCTAAGCTCTGATCATACCGACCAGGAGGGCTTGATCATGAGCAGGAAACGTCGACAGTACAGCAGTGAGTTCAAAGCCAAGGTAGCCCTTACCGCCCTCAAGGGGGAACAGACCACGTCAGAGATCGCAGCCCGCTTCGAGATCCACCCAACCATGGTGAGTCAGTGGAAGCGCGACCTGCTGGACAACGCCACCGGCGTCTTCGAGGGCAAAAGTTCCA
>NZ_JADPPY010000098.1:0-636 GCF_018340035.1 Cobetia sp. MC34 | reverse complement strand
CGGGATTGTCAATCGATGATGTCGAAGCGGACTTCAAAAACATCAAGCAAAACAATCACCTGCAAACCTCTTTCACCGCTGGTAACGCCATGCGTCCCCGGCAGCGGATGCGTACTTTACGCACGAACCGCCGTGAGGGCAAGGGCTTTTTGAAGATCAGGCCAGATTTCGCCTTCACACCCCTGATTCTGGCACCTGGAGCACTCCAGCCAGCCGATCTCTGACAACAAGGCTCGTCTTGAGCACCCTTTTCTCCACCTGGCGGCGCACGCAAAAAAACCCAGTATTGCGCCCAGAAAATATCCTTGCATGACGCCACTCCCGGCCCAGACATGATGGAAATGAGCATCCCTCTGATGAACTCCGACGCTGACAAACCTATGCGAGGTGCTTCAAGCCACACAAAAACGCCCCCACAGCAAAAGCTGCAGGGGCGATTCTTGGCAAAACCAGGGATAAAAAAAAGCGCACATCATTTTTCGTCAATGACAGAACCATCACAACACGATGTGAAGTGGTCCCCGGAATTCGGACCAGGCGCTAAGCTCTGATCAGACCGACCAGGAGAGCTTGATCATGAGCAGGAAACGTCGACAGTACAGCAGTGAGTTCAAAGCCAAGGTAGCCCTCGCCGCC
>NZ_JADPPY010000097.1:0-777 GCF_018340035.1 Cobetia sp. MC34 | reverse complement strand
GCCAATTCCGGGATGGTCATGCTCATAGGCGGCGCCATCTTCTTGAGGATGGCTTCCTTACGCTCTGTGGAATAACGCACGTTGATCACCTCTCAATCCGTTTAGGTGACAACTACGCTGGCAGATAAGGACTGACAGCGCTCTATCTTCCTCTCTTGCTCCCCGGCAGATGCCATTTCTGATGACATCAGCCCCATCAAAAGGGCCATCATCCCTGCCACTAGAAGTCTTGATAACGAATATGAAAAGCCCCTCGACATGTCGCCTCCTTGCGCCTGTTCATGGATAGCTTCAATGAGTGATATTCAATGACAGCGCAGACACCGAGCAGGTGCTGCAGCAGCAAAGATATCTCCCGATAAAGATATCTCTCAACAGCGTGGAATGCCTGTCGATCAAGTACACACAATGGAGAGCCGGCACGTTTTCCCAGTGATACTGATCCATATACAAGGATGCCTCTATCACGGAAGTGATAGAGGCATCCTTGTTCGAGCGGCTACGCCTTGTGCTATAGCGTTTACCCCAGCACGGCAGTTCTTTGTAAGCGTTCGGGCATCACCGCTTGCGAGTGATCACGCAGTATGCTGCCAATGATGGGGCAGAAGTTCGTGCACTTGGCTAGCCTTTTGGGTCGGCAGCCTTTCCAGCACATTCTTCAGGTAGGTATAGGGCTCATGGCCGTTCAGCTTGGCACACTGAATGAGGCTCATGATGGTGGCAGCACGCTGGCCACTGCGCAGAGATCCGGCGAACAGCCAGTTTGAACGCCCCAGC
>NZ_JADPPY010000096.1:0-779 GCF_018340035.1 Cobetia sp. MC34 | reverse complement strand
ATATCTTGTTTCTGATCGTCTGTGCGGTGATCTGTGGTGCAGAAGGTTGGGATGAAATCGAAGATTTTGGCCACGCGAAGTTGGACTTTCTTCGCCAGTACGGCGATTTTAAGGCTGGCGTGCCGAGCCACGATACCTTGGCCAGGGTGATGGCCCTGGTGAATGCCGAGCAGCTGCAAACTGCATTCGCTGAGTGGATGAAAAGTTGCCATGACGTGACTGAGGGCGCAGTGGTAGCCATTGATGGCAAGACATTGCGTGGCTCGTATTGCCGTGGCAAGAACAAGGGTGCGATCCACATGGTCAGTGCCTTCAGCGCGGCTAATGGTGTCGTGCTAGGGCAGGTGAAGACGGCGCAGAAGTCGAATGAGATTACGGCGATTCCCGAGCTGCTAAAGCTACTCAATCTGCAAGGCTGCTTGGTGACAATTGATGCCATGGGCTGCCAGAAAAAGATCGCCACTCAGGTCCTGCAGAAGGGTGCCGATTACCTGCTATCGGTAAAGGGGAATCAGCCAGCTTTGGCTGCCGCCTTCGAGACGGCATTCCCAATAACCAAGGTGGCGAGCTTTTCGGGAGACTCGTATATCACGGATGAAAAGAACCGCGGCCGGCAAGAGACGCGTTATCACATTGTGAGTGAGATTACTGAAGAGTTTCAAGAGCTTAGCTACGAATGGCCGGGCTTGAAAACGGTAGGGGTGGTGATGAGTTTTCGCCAAGAGGGCGATGAGGCTCCTGAAGAGCCGATGATCCGCTACTACATTAGTTCAGCCGAG
>NZ_JADPPY010000095.1:0-795 GCF_018340035.1 Cobetia sp. MC34 | reverse complement strand
CGAAGGCGCTGCAGCCACTCAGCAGCAGCATCAGGCACAGGCCGGTCAGCCCACTCAGCAGTCGGCGCATCGTCGTTCTCCATTCGGCGAGCAGCTGCCCGGGCAGCCATGATTGAACGGTCATCCAGGGCGCGACTAGCCTCGCGTGCCTCCAATGCGACGGACAATCGCTTCATCTGATTGCCATAGTGCAGCGCCATCATCTCGAGCCCGCGGTTGACCGCCTTCTCGGTGGATAGCTCAGCCTTGAGGTCATTGGCATGCTGCTCGGCCTTGGTCGCCTCATAGGTCTGCATCGCGCCCCAGCCCAGCACCACCGCCATCAGGATGACCTCGAACTTCACACCTGATATCAGCTTGCGGCCCCATGCCCACGCGGTCGTGATCAGTGCAGCCATCGTCCCAGCACCTTATCGAAGATGGCGTCAGACTTGGCACGCAGCCACTCGACACCGAGGAAAGCGATCGCGGCGCCAATGGCCACGGCCATGTCCTGATCCAAGCCACCCCAGTCCAACAGCGGCTTGAGCGCCAGTGTCAGGCCACCCACCAGGGTCGCCTCGAGCACTGACTTGTAGAAGCGGCCACCGGCGTGCAGGCCGCGCAGCAGCGCGATCACGAATGACAGCCCTGCTGCATAGAGGTTGGCTTGATACGGCTGCAGCCACTCCAGCAGCATCTGCCATGTCGATGGATCGCGGTGTGGCATATCGGCGGGCTCGTGGTCGTCATCATGCATATGGCCTCCTGAGTCGGTAGGCCCTGCGTAGTTCGTCGTTATCGTTATGCGATGTG
>NZ_JADPPY010000094.1:0-824 GCF_018340035.1 Cobetia sp. MC34 | reverse complement strand
CTTCATCAGGTGTGGCATCGTCCAGCCCTTGGTGGGGCCGCTCCGTGTTGTACCAAGCGAAGTAACACTTCAGATCCCTTCGCAAGTGGGCGCCACTCTCGAAAGCCTTCAGGTAAACGCACTCGTACTTCACGCTGCGCCAGAGTCGTTCCACGAAAATGTTGTCCTGATAGCATCCCTTGCCATCCATGCTTATCCGGACATCATGGGCTTCCAGCACTTCGGTGAACGCCTGGCTGGTAAACTGACAGCCTTGATCTGTATTGAATATCTCGGGCTTTCCATAGCGCGCCAAGGCTTCCTCCAAAGCATCGATACAGAAGTCCGTATCCAGGGTGTTGGAGACCCGCCAGGCCAGCACGCGACGGCTGTGCCAGTCCATGATGGCCACCAGGTACATGAACCCGCGCGCCAAGGGAATGTATGTGATATCGGTCGCCCACACTTGATTGGGGCGGTCGATGACCCGCCCCCGCAGCAAGTAAGGATAGATCCGATGCCCCACGCCCGGCCGGCTGGTGCATGGCTTTGGATAAATAGCCTGTAGGCCCATCTCGCGCATCAATCGCTGAACGCGCTTGCGGTTCACCGCGTATCCCTGGCGATTGAGATGGGCTGACATCCGTCGTGAGCCATAGACCGGTGTGCGCAGATGCTCCGCGTCGATCAGACGCATTAACTCCAGGTCATAGGCCCCTAGCGCCTTGCGCTGATAGTACATTGAGGAGCGACTGATACCGAGTAGCTGGCACTGACGCCGGAGGCTGATGTCGGGCGCCTGCGGCTCGACCAGTGCCACGCGCTGGGCCCGGCTCAACGACCGA
>NZ_JADPPY010000093.1:0-839 GCF_018340035.1 Cobetia sp. MC34 | reverse complement strand
GGAAACACTGCACAAATCCTGCCGTTGGTGCCTGATCGCCACCGACGGGGTAGAATCTAGCAATATCGCTACCGCCTGATAGAGCCATCCGATGAAGCAGATCTCATTCGCCCAAGCAGAGCATCAGAACAAGAAGAAAGTGACTCGTCGAGAGCGATTCCTGGCCCAGATGGAGGCAATGCTCCCTTGGCACCAGTTGATCGATGCACTGTCGCCAGCCTACTTCCCGAATGCCGCGGGCAAGCGAGGCCGGCCGCCCATCGGGCTTGAGCGCATGCTGCGAATCTACTTCCTGCAACAGTGGTATGCACTGGCTGATGAGGCGCTCGAAGATGCCATCTACGACAGCCAGGCAATGCGCGACTTCGTGGGGATCGACCTGGCCATCGAGAGCGTGCCGGATGCGACCACACTACTGCGCTTCCGCCACCTGCTGGAAAAGCATGCCCTGACGCAGCGGATCTTCCAGGAGATCAATGCTCACCTGGCCGAGAAGGGGCTGTTTATGCGTGAGGGCACTATTGTCGACGCCACGATCGTCTCGGCTGCGCCCTCCACCAAGAACAAGGCCAAACAGCGCGACCCCGAGATGAAACAGACCCGCAAGGGCAACCAATGGTACTTCGGCATGAAGGCCCATATTGGCGTCGACGCAGTAACCGGCCTGACGCATACCGTAGTTGCCACCTCGGCTAACGTGGCTGATGTCACCATGGTAGAGCACCTGGTGCGGGATGATGACAATCGAGTCCACGCTGATGCGGGCTACATCGGTATGGGCAAACGCCTGGATGAAGAAAAGGATGCAAGGAATTCCCGTTGCTGTATCGCGGCCAAGC
>NZ_JADPPY010000092.1:0-916 GCF_018340035.1 Cobetia sp. MC34 | reverse complement strand
CTATCGCCGGAAGAGCGTCAGCAGGTGCTGGAGATTTGCCATCGTCCTGAGTTCGCCAGCCTGCCGCCTGGGCAGATCGTGCCGCGGCTGCTGGACGAAGAAGGCCGCTACGTGGCGTCAGAGTCCAGCTACTACCGCATCCTCCGGGAGCATGGTGAGCAGCACCACCGTGGCCGCGCTCGCGCTCCACGTCCCAAGGGCGACCCCCAGCGACACCGGGTGACACGCCCCAATGCCTGTTGGAGCTGGGACGTGACCTACTTACCGACCCAGGTGCGTGGTCAGTTCTACTACCTGTACATGATCGTCGACATCTACAGTCGCAAGATCGTCGATGCCGAGGTCTTCGACCAGGAGTCCATGGCCAATAGCAGCGAGGTAATCCAGCGTGCCGTGCTGCGCGAAGGCTGCATCAACCAGCCACTGGTATTACACGCCGATAATGGCTCCGCCATGAAAGGCTCGACGCTTCAGGCGACGCTGCAGCGGTTAAATATCACTCCGTCGTACAGCCGCCCTCGGGTCTCCAATGACAACGCCTTCTCAGAGTCGCTGTTCAGGACCTGCAAGTACCGGCCCGACTACCCGATGGACGGATACGAGAACCTGTCAGCGGCGCAGCAGTGGGTGACGCGCTTCGTGCAGTGGTACAACCACGAACACCGCCACAGCGCCATACGGTTCGTCACCCCGGGGGAGCGGCATGCCGGCCTGGATAACGAGGTGCTGGCAAGGCGAGACGCCATCTATGCCGAGGCGAAACGGCAACATCCCGGGCGGTGGAGCAGTGCCACCCGCAACTGGACACCGCGCCGGACAGTCTGGCTGAACCCCGACCAGGAAGACCCGCTGGTTCAACAGGATCAGCGATTAGAAGCCGCCTGATTACAGGTTCCAACAAGCTTGACAGACATCG
>NZ_JADPPY010000091.1:0-1053 GCF_018340035.1 Cobetia sp. MC34 | reverse complement strand
CCATCCCGGAATTGGCCAAACAGGAAGGCATCACTGCAACAACCCTCTACAATTGGCGGAAACAGGCCAGAGAGCGAGGACAAGTTTTGCCATCACGTTCCACCCAGCCCGACCAGTGGACCAGCCAGGAGAAGTTCCAGATCGTCCTGGAGACGGCCCCGATGAACGAGGCCGAACTCAGCGCCTATTGCCGCGAGCGTGGGCTCTACCCCGAGCAGGTGGAAGCCTGGCGGGATGCCTGCATGAACGCCAACGACGACGTGGCAGCGCAGGCCAAGCAACAACGCCAGGCTCGCAAGGCGGAGCAAAAGCGGCTCCGTAAGTTGGAGCGCGAGCTGCACCGCAAGGACAAGGCCCTCGCCGAGACGGCGGCCCTGTTGACCCTGTCAAAAAAAGCCGAGGCGATCTGGGGCACGACCCACGACGAGGACGACTGACCAGCCTCCCGGATCGCCAGCGCATCGTGACCCTGGTGCAAGACGCCCAGCGTGACGGGGCTCGGCTGGCCAAGGCCTGTCAGGTGATGGGCATCAACGTGCGGACCTACTACCGCTGGGTCGCAGAAGGCGAAGTGACGGCGGACCGCCGCCCCGACGCCGATCGCCCGGAACCGGCCAACAAGCTATCTCCCGAGGAGCGAAAAGCGATCGTGGCGTTGTGCAACGCTCCAGAGTACCGAAGCCGCCCTCCGGCCTTCATCGTGGCCGATCAGGCTGACAAGGGCCGCTATCTGGCCTCTGAGTCGACGATATACCGAGTGCTTCATGAATATGATCAGCAACATCACCGGGGCCGACAGCAGGCCCCTCAGCGTAAGCGCCCACCGACCACTCACCAGGCGACGGCGCCGAACCAGCTTTGGTGCTGGGACATTTCGTGGCTGCCCGGTCCCGCGCGCGGCACTTGGTGGTATCTGTACCTGATAATGGACGTCTTCAGCCGCAAGATCGTCGGGCACGAGATCTATGAAACAGAGACTGGCGAGCTGGCCGCTGAGTTGATTCAGAAAACCTGCTGGCGAGAGCGCCTGACAGATCGTCATAAACCCTTGAT
>NZ_JADPPY010000090.1:0-1088 GCF_018340035.1 Cobetia sp. MC34 | reverse complement strand
TTCCTGCCAGAACACGATTCAAGAGGACCACTCGCCATGGGTGAAACCCTAACGACCTGGACGCCCTCATGCAACGGCTCTGTCCGTGTCGAGCTGAGCGGCCACCGCACCACCAGCGACAGCGGCGCATTGTTGCTGCGCGAAGCCCTCGACAGCAGTGGCGTGATCGAGGCGCTCGAAGATAACCTGGTCGATCCGCGCCATCCGCTGCGTATTCGCCACTCGCTGGCCAGCCAGATACGCACCTTGGTGCTGCAGCGGGCGATGGGGTGGATCGATCTCAGCGATACCGACACGCTGCGCCGTGATCCGCTCTGGCAGCTGGCCTGCAGTGATGCGCGCGGCATGACGCCACTGGTCCAGGATAGGCCGTCCCAAGCCACGCTGTCGCGGCTGCTGACCTGCCTTGGACACAACGACAACATCGATGCCGTGCATGAAGGTCTGCTGCGGCTGGTGGCCTGGCGCCTGACCTCGCTGAAGAACGGCGAGCGTCCCAAGCAGCTGACGCTAGACATCGACGGCCTGCCGATTGAGGTCCATGGGCACCAGGGCGGTTCCGCTTATCATGGCCTTTACGGTACGCGGATCTATTCGCCGCTGGTCGCCTCGTTGGCCGAAACTGGCGACATGGTCGGCGGCCTGCTGCGCGAGGGCAACGCCGGCCCCGCCGAGAACGCTGATACGTGGATCCCGCACCTGGTGAAGCGGCTTAACGAGAGCACCGGCGCCCAGGTTCGGGTGCGTATCGACGCCGGCTTCACCGACAACGACACGCTGGAGGCGCTGGAGAAGCGCAGCATCGAGTACCTGGGCCGGCTGCGCAGCCACAAGGGCTTGCAGGCGCTGGCAGCGCCCTACCTGAAGCGGCCACGCGGCCGGCCCCCTGAGCAGCCTCGGGAGTGGTGCCACGACCTTGAATACCAGGCCGGTACCTGGCCAACGCCACGACGCGTGGTGCTGGTGGTTCAGGAACGCCCCGATGACCTGCTGCTGCATGCCTTCTTCCTGGTCACCAACCTCGGCAAGTTCGACTGGCCGCCCGAGAAGATCCTGGCACTCTATCGCAAGCGCGGCAGCGCCGAAGC
>NZ_JADPPY010000008.1:0-122332 GCF_018340035.1 Cobetia sp. MC34 | reverse complement strand
ATCGCCGCCACTTGCCTGGCGGCTTTCTTTTACCTGCTCGCCGGTGGCTGGCTCGACACGCTGCTCACCAAGGGAGAGTGACCATGCTCTATCTGTTCCTCATAGGCGGCGCGCTCATCGTCTTGGCTCTTTGGGGAGCAGGTGCCATGGACAGCATATTGAAAGAGGACAAGCGCCAATGACCCGCGATCAACTGATGGAAAGCCTGCTGCACCTCCCTCACCCGTGGCCGCGGCCCGAGACGGACTGCAACCTGCCGACCGACAACGGCCACGGTGATCTCGAGGGTTGGATCAAGGGCCCGACCAACAACGAATGGCATTACGCATGGATAGGCGCCCATGAGCGCCGCATTGTCATTACCCGGGAACAATGGGAAGAGGCGTTGCAGGCACACGTCCAACATCTCGAGCGGCCAGCCTCAGCAGATGAAGTCGATCCAGGCGATTGGAATGGCGAGGGCCTGCCACCGGTGGGTGCGGTGGTGGAAGTGCAGATATCCAGCGAGTGGCGAGAGTGCGAGGTGATAGCGCACTTCAAGCAGCCATGCGGAATGGTGGCGGCATTCACCATCAGCCACGCCGGAGACAACAAGTCGCTGGATTTCTATCTAGAAGCCAGCTTCCGCCCCATACGTCCCGATCGAGAGAAGGCAATAGAGAGCATGAAGCAGATAACTAAGGCCGCGGCTGACGCTCATAAGCGCGAGCTGCACGGGGCACTGTCGGAAGAGTACCTGTTGGGCGCGCTCTACGACGCAGGCCATCGCAAGGTGAAGTCATGAACGTCATCGACCTGTTCGCCGGTGCCGGTGGATTCAGCACCGGCGCCAGTATGGCCGGCTGCAATGTGGCCTGGGCCGCCAACCACTGGCCGGATGCTGTCGAGTGGCACAGCCGCAATCATCCGAACGCAGCGCACATCTGCCAGGACCTGCATCAAGCGGATTGGAGTCAGGTGCCCGCGCATGACCTGATGCTGGCGTCACCCTGCTGCCAGGGCCACAGCAAGGCGCGAGGAAAAGCCAGCGGTAACCCTCAGCACGATGCCAGCCGCTCGACTGCCTGGGCAGTGGTATCAGCTGCCGAGTATCACCGGCCGCCAGCCATCCTCGTGGAGAACGTCCCCGAGTTCCTCGATTGGCAGCTCTACCGCCCCTGGGTGCTGGCCATGCAGGCGCTGGGCTATGCCGTCAGCCCGCATGTGGTAGATGCCGCTGACCTCGGCGCCCCACAGAACCGCATCCGCATGTTCCTGGTACTCACCCAGTCCGCCCAGCCGCTCAAGCTGAACCTGCCGACACTCGATCACCTGCCGGCCGCCAGCTTCATCGACTTCGAATCAGGCCGCTGGCAGCCCATCGAGAAGCCCGGGCGAGCCGCCGCCACCCTGGAGCGTGTTCGCGCTGGCCGTGCCACTCACGGTGACCGCTTCCTGATCAGCTACTACGGCAACACCAAGACAGGACGCTCGCTGGATCGCCCCATTGGCACCATCACCACGCGCGATCGCTGGGCCATCGTCGATGGCGACCGCATGCGCATGCTCAGCCGGTGGGAATGCCGGTCGGCCATGAGCTTCCCCGACACCTATCAGCTACCGGACAACCACCGCCTCGCCGTGCATCTGCTCGGCAACGCGGTATGCCCTACCCCGGTCAGCCACATCATCAAGGCTCTGCAGAAAGCCGCGTGAGTGTGAAGAGTCTATGCGTCAGGTATCGCAAGCAACGTGGCAGCCGCCAGCACATGGCCCGTGCCCGCAGTTTGGTGGCAGCGGCACATCCCATGGCGTCTTCCATCGTTCGCCCTGTGCTCGCTGCCATTGGCTTCACGCAGCCAAAAAAAAGCCTCTCCGAAGAGAGGCTTATATGCAGTAACCTAGATATCACGCAGCCTTTTGGAGCCGGCCTTGGCAATGAGCTTCGTACGCTTCATCCAGAATTTTCTCGGCACGATCCAGAAGACGGATTGCTTCTGCGATTTTAGATTCTGTAGTCATCATTTAGATCCCCTCAGTGTGATGTTGCAACGTATGTCTACCGCTACTACGCAAAGAAAGGCTTTTCGTATAGCGCTTTTGCCTGCTGATCCAGTTCGTTTTGATCGCCAGCCACAATCGCTAGAGCCATCTTCTCCATAATGGAGGTGTACTCAATAGCTTGGTGAGCCATCATCGGATCAATCTCATCAACAAGGCCGTGAATGATGCCTGCCACGTGCCTCATGATCTTTGCTAGCTCATCGTAGCTAGGGTTATGCCCCTGAAGCTCCGAGATCTCAAATTGCTGCGCATTACGCAGAAACAAGTTACCGACCTCAAGGATCTTCAGGTACAAGCTTTTGGCATCATCCATGACTTCCAGTTCCCCATTGCATGATCTTTTTTTAGTGGCAGCACACTATACAGGGAAAACTGAGATGGTCAACCACTCCACCTGCAAGCTATGTACTCATAAAAGCATCATCCGAAGGATTCCACAACAAGCTATGCGTCAAAGACATCAACATTTCATGATTTCGAAAACTCACCTTGTAAGGCACTGAAAGTAAAGAGAAATATAACTGAAGCAAAACTCAGCCACCCACGAGGTGGCTTTTTTGTGCCCGCAGGGAGGCCAAATGCGTCAGGTATCGCAATCAACGTGGCAGCCGCCAGCACATGGCCCGTGCCCGCAGTGTGGTGGCAACGGCACATTCCATGGCGTCTTCCATCGCTCGCCCTGTGCTCACTGCCATGGCACCGGGTACGCCGCTGACGATGGTGAGGCACTGCCACTGGAAGACCTGATCGTGATGATCAGTCGGCGCCGCGATCACTGGCGACAAGCACATGCCCAGCTGATGAAGGTGCCCGGCGTGCGTCAGGCCGTGGAGCAATACCAGGCGGCGCGACAGGCAGAGCAAGAACGTGAGGCCATGGGCTATGGCTCGGGCCGGTATCAAGGTGACTGATGGAGGCGACAGCAGTGAATCTTCTCACCCCCGAGGCGGTAGCCCGCCAACTGAGCATGAGCCTGAGCTGGGTCTACACCCACAAGCACCAGATTGGCTACGTGAAATTTGGAAAGTCTATCCGCTTTGAGCCGGATGCGGTGGCGGCATATGCTAGTGCCTGCCAGCGTAGCCCAGAGCATGAGGGCAACCGATGGGAATCACAGTCAGATACCGCGAAGCACGCGGGAAATGGGTCGTTACCGAAACGCATCAGGGTCAGCGACATCAATCAACGTTTGACGGGACTCGAGAAGGCGAAAGGCAAGCGCGAGAGTATGCCGCAGCACGCGAAACAGCACTGAATGAAGCAGCGTTTCAAGGCCAGCGAATGGGTCGCGAGCGACGGCGCACGTTTCTCGAGGGGGTAAAGCGGTGGGTCGATGAGTACGACGTCGCCAGCCAGGCAAAAGCTATCCGGCCGGTGGCAGCCTACATGGGCGAGGACGTGCTGATCGGGCAAGAGACAGTGGACAAGGCCAGAGAAATGGCCAGCCACTTGAGAAAGGCAGGACGCGCTCAGAGCACAATCAACAACCACCTGCAGGTGGTGAAGCGGGTGCTCAATCTGGCGTATATCGAGTGGGGTTGGATCAATCAGCCGCTGGGCGACAAGATCCGGAAGAAGACGCCGAAGAACGAACGGCATATCTATCTGAACGCGGCAGAGCTGACGCTACTGATGGAGGCGATTCCGGACTCACGTGCTGTGGATAAGAAGGTGATCGCCCTGGCAGCCTTGACGGGACTGCGCCAGGGCGAACTGCTCTCACTGGAGCCTTCGAATATCCACGGTGGTCGCATCCTGCTGCGACCAGATCAAACCAAGTCAGGCAAGGCCCGGGTAGTGCCGGTGCCAGAGGATGCTCGACCATGGTTGCATGACCTGCCCTTCGATACCACCTACGCCCGGCTGAGAAAGACGTGGGAAGACGCTCGCAAAGCGCTGGGCAGACCGGATCTGCGCTTTCATGATCTGCGCCATAGCTATGCAAGCATGCTGGCCCAAGCGGGCGAGAGCATGACCACGGTGCGCGACCTGCTGGGGCATTCCAGCCTGATCGTCACCAGTCGTTATTCTCACATGTTCGAGCAGGGCATTGATGAGATCGGAGCGCGGCTGCCGCGGTTGAATGCGACCGGCTGCGACCAAACTGCGACCAAGCACTAAATGAGGGTAGGCCAGAAACGCAAACAGCCGCTCGTAAGCGACTGTTTTCAAAGCTGGTGCCGGTGGTCGGACTCGAACCGACACGCCTATTAAGCGGCGGATTTTGAATCCGCTGCGTCTACCAATTCCGCCACACCGGCAACGGAGCGAAATTATACGGGACATTGCGCCAAGGTCAACGAGTTTTGGCGTCAGATCAGACACATGGAGCGCTTCCTCACACCCCACGCCGCAGTGGACTGAGGCGTGTCGCCCGCAAACGGGTCTTCGCGTGGACGATGGCATTGGGTATCATGAGCGACCTTTTTCGTCTGCCCGGACAGCCAAGGCCTCGAGAGTGTCGCACCTGACTGCCCCACCCGCAGAAAGGGAGTCATGCGCTCGCGACGAGAGCGCCAGTGTCTCAGGGCGGCATCTCCCCATTGTGCATGTACGCATGCCACGGAGCGCACCACGCGCCTCGTGCTATCAGAGTGTCAGGTTGGCCATGTCACGTATCGATTCCGGTGATGCCTCGGGCGTTGCCACACCTAACGACGCGCGCCCGATGCAGCGCAGCGATTACGATTTCAGCCTGCCGGATGAGCTGATTGCCCGCTACCCGTCAGAGCAACGCAGCGATTGCCGTCTGCTGCATCTGGATGGCAAGAGCGGCGAGATCGTGCACCGCCGCTTCCCGGATCTGCTCGAGCAGCTGGAACCCGGCGATGTCGTGGTGTTCAACGACACCCGCGTGATCCCCGCGCGTCTGCATGGTCAGAAAGCCTCCGGCGGCAAGATCGAGATGCTGCTGGAGCGTCCGCTGGACGCCCATCGTGGCCTGGCGCACATCCGCTCCAGCAAGTCGCCCAAGCCGGGTACCGAGCTGATCTTCGAAGGTGGCATCACGGCCGTGGTCGAAGGCCGTCAGGAGGCGCTGTTCGAGCTGCGCTTCCACGGCGAGACGCCGATGATCGAGCTGCTCAACCAGCACGGCCACATGCCGCTGCCGCCTTATATCACTCGGGATGACGAGCTGTCGGATCGCGAGCGCTATCAGACGGTCTATGCCAAGCGCGATGGCGCCGTGGCCGCCCCGACGGCGGGCCTGCACTTCGATGAGCCGATCATGGCCGCCATGGCCGAGAAAGGCATCGAGACAGCCTTCGTCACCCTGCATGTGGGTGCCGGCACCTTCCAGCCGGTACGCGTCGACAGCATTCTCGAGCACCACATGCACAGCGAGTGGATCGAGGTCGGTCAGGAAGCCTGCGACAAGATCGCCCGTGCCCGCGCTGCCGGCCGCCGTGTGGTCGCCGTCGGCACCACCAGCGTGCGCTGCCTCGAGAGCGCCGCCAAGGCCCACGCTGGTGAGCTGGCCCCCTACTCCGGCGATACCGACATCTTCATCTACCCGGGCTACGAATGGCAGGTGGTGGATCTGTTGATCACCAACTTCCATCTGCCGGAATCGACCCTGCTGATGCTGGTCTCGGCCTTCGCCGGCTACGAGCACACCATGGCGGCCTATCAGGCGGCGGTGGAAGAGCGCTACCAGTTCTTCAGCTATGGCGATGCCATGCTGCTGGAACGCGCCTGAATCCCCTCTTCTGACATGGCCCCGGCATTCGCCAAGGGCCATGTCATGCGCAGTTAACGCGCCCCGCGCTATGCTGCGGCATAGTGGCATCGACACACCAGCTGCGGCCTGTTTCGCCGCCAAGCAAAGAGAGCACCATGCGTAAAGAATGCTTCATGAGCTTTGAAAAGCTCGCGACCGATGGCCGTGCACGTCGTGGCCGCATGACCTTCCCGCGCGGCACCGTGGAAACCCCGGCCTTCATGCCGGTGGGCACCTACGGCACCGTCAAGGGCATGACGCCGGAGTCCATCAAGGACATCGGCGCCGAGATCATCCTCGGCAACACCTTCCACCTGTGGCTGCGCCCGGGCACGGAAGTCATCGAAGCGCATGGCGACCTGCATGACTTCGCGCAGTGGGACAAGCCGATCCTGACCGATTCCGGCGGCTTCCAGGTCTTCTCGCTGGGCAAGACGCGCAAGATCACCGAACAGGGCGTTCACTTCCGCTCACCGGTCGATGGCTCCAAGGTCTTCATGGGCCCGGAAGAATCGATGGCGGTGCAGCGCTCGCTGGGCTCCGACATCGTGATGATCTTCGATGAGTGCACGCCGTATCCGGCCACCCATGATGAAGCGCGCAAGTCGATGGAGATGTCCCTGCGCTGGGCGCAGCGCTCCTACGACGCGCATGGCGACTCGCCGTCGGCGCTGTTCGGCATCATCCAGGGCGGCATGTACCCGGACCTGCGCGAGAAGTCCCTCGAGGGCCTCAAGAAGATCGATTTCGACGGCTACGCCATCGGCGGCCTGTCCGTGGGCGAGCCCAAGGACGAGATGATCAAGGTTCTCGACTACCTCCCCGAGTGGATGCCGGAAGACAAGCCGCGCTATCTGATGGGCGTCGGCAAGCCGGAAGACCTCGTCGAGGGCGTGCGGCGTGGTGTCGACATGTTCGATTGCGTGATGCCGACCCGCAACGCGCGCAACGGCCACCTGTTCACGCCGACGGGCACCGTCAAGATCCGCAACGCCGTCCACAAGCGTGACACCTCACCGCTGGACCCGGACTGCGATTGCTACACCTGCACCAATTTCTCGCGCGGCTATCTGCATCACCTTGATCGCTGTGGAGAAATGCTCGGCTCGATGCTCAACACCATCCACAATCTGCGCTACTACCAGACCGTGATGGCTGGTTTGCGCGGTGCAATTGAAGCGGGTACATTGCAGGACTTCGTGGAACAGTTCTATGCCGCGCGCGGCCTGCCGGTGCCGCCGCTGGCCGACTGATCGAGGCGAATGACGACCGGGGGCCAAATCCTCCGGTCGTCTTGATATTCGACTCGAGCCAGACGTGAAGAAGAGCCTGAATCACGCTCATTGCATAACAACAGTTCACTCGTAACCTCTGGAGATACACATGCTGGAATTCCTGATTCCTGCCGCACACGCGGAAGCCGAAGCGGCTGTCGCCGGCGGCGGCGCCATCGGCCAGATCGTCATGCTGGTCGGCTTCGTGGTCATTTTCTACTTCCTGCTCTGGCGTCCGCAGTCCAAGCGCGCCAAGGAACACAAGAACCTGATCGGCAACCTGGCCAAGGGTGACGAAGTCGTCATCGGTGGTGGCCTGGTTGGCCGCATCACCAAGGTCAGCGAGCAGTTCATCACCATGGAGCTGAACGAAGGCAACGAAGTCAACGTGCAGAAGTCTGCCGTGGCTGCAGTCCTGCCGAAGGGCACCATCAAGTCCATCTGATCCCTCCTGCTGCCGGCCCCTGTGCCGGCAGCATGCTTTTCTCTCCCGCTCCACCAAGGACAGGGCTGCCATGCTCAACCGCTATCCGCTTTGGAAGTACCTGGTGATCTGCCTGGTACTTGCCGTCGGCGTGATCTACGCATTGCCGAATCTCTACCCCGAAGACCCGGCTGTGCAGATCAGTGCCGCCAGCGGCGCCGAGGCCATCGACCAGCAAGACCTCGATCGCGCCACCAGTGCCCTCGAAAACGCCGGCATCACGCCCAAATCCGGGGAACTCAACGGTTCCACCGGCCTGATTCGCCTTACCAGCAACGACCAGCAGCTGCGCGCCAAGGAACTGATCAGCGAGACGCTCGGCGATGACGCCATCGTCGCGCTGAACCTGGCCGACGCCACGCCGTCGTGGCTGGCCAGCCTCGGTGCCTCACCGATGAAGCTGGGCCTTGACCTGCGCGGCGGTGTCCACTTCCAGCTGGAAGTCGACATGGACGCCGCGGTCAAGCAGCGCCTGGAAGTCAACGCCAGCGCCATCAAGGAAACCCTGCGCGAGGAGCGTATCCGCTACCGCGGCAGCGAAGTCGACGACGGCACCCTGAGCCTGACGTTCTCCGATGAGGAGGACCGTTCGAAGGCGCGCTCACTGATCTCGCGCGACTTCCAGAACTTCGAATACGACGAGCGCGATGTCGAGCGTGGGGCCGTACTGGACCTCACCCTGACCGCCGCCGCCGTCAAGGAGATTCAGGATTACGCGGTCAATCAGAACCTGACCACGATCCGCAATCGCGTCAACGAGCTGGGCGTGTCCGAGCCGCTGGTTCAGCGCCAGGGCCCGAACCGCATCGTGGTCGAGCTGCCGGGCGTGCAGGACACGGCCGCCGCCAAGCGCGTGCTGGGTGCCACCGCCAACCTCGAATTCCGTCTGGAAGCGGCCAGCGACACGCCGGCCAGCGAGATGGAGAGCTTCGCGTTCCGCAACCAGCCGAGCCGCACCGCCAACATCATGAAGGACGTGATCATCAGCGGTGACAGCGTCTCCAGCGCCAGCACCAGCTTCGATGAAAGCGGCCGTCCGCAGGTCAACATCAACCTGGACGGAACCGGTGGCTCGATCATGAACCGCGTCACGCGTGCCGCGATCGGCCGCAACATGGCGGTGCTGTTCATCGAGCACAAGACCCGCACGCGCACCGTGATGGAAGACGGCGAGAAGGTCGAGAAGCGCATCCCGTACACCGAGAAGGGGCTGATCAGTCTGGCGACGATCCAGAGTGCACTGGGCAACAGCTTCCGCATCACCGGCCTCGACTCGCCGACGGAAGCCAAGGAGCTGTCGCTGCTGCTGCGTTCCGGCTCACTGGCCGCGCCGATCTACTTCGTGCAGGAACGCACCATCGGCCCGAGCCTCGGTGCCGAGAACATCTCGCGCGGCATCCTGTCCGTCGAGCTGGGCCTGCTGCTGGTCGTGCTGTTCATGCTGGCACGCTACAAGGCCTTCGGTGTCGTAGCCAACGTGGCCCTGACCGCCAACCTGGCGATCCTGATTGCCGCGATGTCGATGCTGGGCGCCACCCTGACCCTGCCGGGTATCGCCGGTATCGTGCTGACACTGGGCATGGCAGTGGATGCCAACGTGCTGATCTTCGAGCGTATCCGCGAGGAAATGCGCTCCAAGATGCCGCTGCATCAGGCCGTGCACACCGGCTTCGAGCGCGCCTTCACCTCCATCGTCGATGCCAACATCACCACCCTGCTGGTCGCGGTGATCCTGTTCTCCATCGGCAGTGGCCCGGTCAAGGGCTTCGCGGTGACGCTGTCCATCGGCATCCTGACGTCGATGTTCACGGCGATCATGGTCTCGCGCGGCATCATCAATCTTGCCATTGGCGGCAAGACACTCAAGAAACTCTGGATCTGAGGGGCCATCGTGATGCGACAGTTTGACTTCATGAGCAAGCGGCGCGCGGCCTTCATCGTCTCCATCGTGCTGACGATCGTGGCCATTGGCGCCCTTGTGATTCATGGCCTGAACCTGGGCCTCGACTTTACCGGCGGCACCCTGGTGGAAGTGAAATACCAGGCGGCACCGGCACTGGACAGCGTGCGCCAGACACTGGAAGCCGCCGGCTACAAGGATGTCTCGGTCCAGACCTTCGGTGCCAGCAACGAGATTCTGGTGCGTCTGCAGCAGAACTTCGAAGCCGGCATCGGCAATGACATCGTGGCGCATCTGCAGGCTACCGGTGACAGCGTCAACCTGATCCGCGCCGAGTTCGTCGGCGCCCAGGTCGGCGATCAGCTGCGTGACCAGTCCGGTCTCGGCATGCTGCTCGCCCTGGCCGTGGTGATGGTCTACGTGGCCTTCCGCTTCCAGTACAAGTTCGCCCTCGGCGCACTCATCTCGCTGGGTCACGACGTCATCATCCTGCTGGGCATCTTCGCCCTGTTCGGACTCGACTTCGACCTGACGGTACTGGCCGCGGTGCTGGCCGTGATCGGCTACTCATTGAACGACACCATCATCGTCTACGACCGCATTCGCGAGAACATCCGCAAATCGCGTACCGATGACATGCCGTCGATCTTCAATGACGCCATCAACGCGACGCTGTCACGCACGCTGTCCACCTCCGGCACCACCTTGCTGGTGTTGCTGGCGCTGTTCTTCCTCGGCGGTGACATGATCCACAACTTCGCCATCGCACTGATCATCGGTGTGGTCGCGGGGACCTTCTCGTCCATCTACGTGGCAGCGGCGCTGCTGCTGGTGGTCGGCCTGAAGCGTGTGGATCTGATCCCCCCGCCCAAGGAGCAGTTCGAGGACGGCGCGCCGTAAGCGCTGTACTCGTCAGCTAGGCACGGATCGCCCGGTACAGATCGCCAGGCACAAAAAAACCCCACCTCATGCGAGGTGGGGTTTTTTTCGTTCTCCAGACGGCCCCGAGGGCTGTCAGGTCACGTCATCCTGCAGGGTCTTACAGGTGCGGCTGCATGGTCTGCGCCAGCGCCTTGTACAGACGCGCGCCAGCGGCCATCAGGGTGCCTTCGGCAACCACGACCGGCGTGCCGTCGGCACTGCCTGCCAGCGCGCCACATTCCTTCAGGAACAGGCTGACGATCTCGCTGTCACCGGCATCCAGACCCAGCACATAGACGGCATCGACGCGACCGGAGGCCAGCTCGAGCACGTCCAGCAGCGCACAGCCGCTGGTGCGCAGCATCTCGACCTGCGGGCCGACCTGCTGAACGATGGAGAGGTAGGTCGGCAGGTGACGCGGACGCTGCCAGCTTTCCGGCAGACCCATCGCCAGACGCGCTCCTTCAATGGAGGTGGCGTTGGTCACGCGGATACGGTGACCGGAGTGCTGGGCGCCACGACCGCGGCTGACGATGTACTCTTCGTCAGTGAACGGCGCGATGACCACGGCGTGCTCGGCACGGCCCTTGAACAGGCAGACCACGGACAGCGCGAAGCCGGAGGCCGCGGATGCCAGGTTGGAGTAACCGTGCACCGGCTCGATGCGCCAGTGGTAGTCAGAGCCCTGACCTTCACCATCGCGATGGTCGGTATAACGGCCGGAGAGACCGTGTTGCGGATAACCGCGCTCCAGCTGACGCACGATGTGCGCTTCGGCGCGACGTGCAGTGTCTGCAATGAAGGTGTCGAGATCGTTGTCGCCACGGGCGACTTCGATACGTTCACGAGCACGGACGAACTGCTCTGCGGCACCGCGTGCAGCACGCAGCGCAAATTGGACCATCGGATGCATGATCAAGGCCTTGACGAGTCGGGAGCTGTTAAAGAACGGGTGCCACGGCGCGTGAGACATCAACGCGGCGCAACACGGATCGAGCGAAACTGGGTGCAATCAGATCAGGCGGTCATGTAGCCCGTACAGGAATCCTGATACGGCGCGGGGCGCGCTGCATAGTGCAATGTATGCAGGCTGCCAGCCGCCACAGCACGCGGCGCCAGCGAGGGCGAACACATGTTGCGACATGACGGGACGGCGTAGTCTATCAGAGCTCGGCTCGAGCTGCCATTGCCTGCGGCCACCCTCTGCCTGCGCGTCGCCTCCCTGCGCCCTGCCCACGTGCGCCTCCCTCGCGCCGCTCTTGGCCTCAACACCGGCGGGAAACTGCTCCCTGACGCGGCTTCATGCTAGGATATCGGGTCCTGACGCGCGATTTATCGCTGAGTCTGCGTATGCGGATCACGCACTGCGCCAGCCGCGTCGGCCGACCCGCCCTTCAATTGCTATCCTGGAAGTCCTCATGCTTGAACGTCTGCGCATTGTCCTGATTGGCACCAGCCATCCCGGCAACATTGGTGGTGCAGCCCGCGCCATGCTCAATATGGGCCTGGCCGATCTCGCACTGGTCGCGCCGCGATGTCAGGTGCAATGCCAGGAATCCGCCTCACGCGCCTCGGGTGCCGATGCACTCGTCGCCAGCGCCTCGGTGCACGAGACGCTGGAAGAGGCCGTGGCGGATTGCAGCCTGGTGGTCGGCTGCAGCGCACGTTCGCGCAACCTGCCGTGGCCGATGATCACGCCGCGCGCCTTCGGTGCCACCCTGGCCGATGAAGCCCGCCTGCCGGATGCCCGCGTGGCCATCGTCTTCGGCCGCGAGGATTCCGGGCTCTCCAATGAAGAGCTGCAGCGCTGCCACCGCCACGTGCACATCCCGACCAATCCGGATTTCAGCTCGCTGAATCTGGCCGCGGCGGTGCAGGTGCTGGCCTATGAGTGCCGCCAGGCGTGGCTGGCCGACCAGGAAGCCGCCGGCGAGACGCCGCGTGCCGAGGATGACCAGCCGTTCGGTATCGACTGGGACAGCCCGCTGGCCAGCCATGCCGACCTCGAGCGCCTGTTCGAGCATCTCGAGAAGACATTGATCAGCGTCGACTTCCTCGATCCGGAACAGCCGCGCCAGCTGATGGCACGCCTGCGTCGCCTCTATCTGCGCGCGCGTCCGGACAGCATGGAAATCAACATTCTGCGCGGCATTCTTTCCGCGGTGGACAAGCAGGTTCGCCTGGCACAAGCCGACACGGCCAACCGCACTTCCTGAGGACACGCCATGTTCACTCGACTGCGTGAAGACATCGATAGCGTGTTTGCCCGTGACCCGGCGGCACGCAACTTCTTTGAAGTCCTGACCAACTATCCGGGCCTGCATGCGCTGGTGGCCCATCGCATCAATCACTGGCTATGGCGCCACAACGCCAAATGGCTGGCGCGCACCGGCTCGACCCTGATGCGCTGGCTGACCGGCATCGAGATCCACCCGGGTGCCACCATCGGTCGCCGCTTCTTCATCGACCACGGCATGGGCGTCGTCATCGGCGAGACCGCCCTGATCGGTGATGACGTGACCCTCTATCACGGCGTCACCCTCGGCGGCACCACCTGGAACGCCGGCAAGCGCCACCCGACCCTCGGCGATGGTGTCATCGTCGGTGCCGGCGCCAAGATTCTCGGCCCGTTCACCGTCGGTGCCGGCGCCAAGGTCGGCTCCAATGCCGTGGTCACACGTGAAGTGCCTGCCGGCGCCACCGTCGTCGGCATTCCCGGCAAGATCGTCAAGCGCGCCGAGCCGGATGTGGCGGAGGAGCCGTCAGTCGACCCGGAAAGCCGCGAGGCCATGAAGGAGAAGTTCGGCTTCGATGCCTACGGCATGGGCCAGGACATGCCCGATCCGGTCGCGCGCTCCATGCACGCGATGCTCGATCACATGCATGCCGTGGATAAGCGCATCGAACAGATGTGCGGCACGCTGCGCAAGCTGGATGCCAGCTATCGCGCCGGGCGCCTGCCGGAGCTCGATGACGCCGACTTCGCCCAGCTGATCGATGAACTGGGGCCCTGCGGTGGCGAGACCACCGTCGCTGACGTTGCCGCGGCCCAGGGCAGCACCTCGCCCAAGGGTCGGGCAGCCTCCAGTTCCGAGCAGACATCTCCCCAGCAAGCCCCGACTGAGCAGCCGCCGACCGAGCAGGCAAGCGATACGCAGGAGCCCGCCGAACGTCAGCATGGCTAAAGTTGACCAATTCAGTCGGGATTGACCCCGCCAGACCACCCCACCATAATGGGGCGCATTGATACGCCGTCTCGCCAGAGGCGGCGACTACGCCCGGCCTCGTCCTCAACGTCGCAGGCTCCATCTGCTCACGGACTCTGTCATGCGCCTGACCACCAAGGGACGCTACGCCGTCACCGCGATGCTCGATCTGGCCCTGCATGCCAGTTGCGGCCCGACCTGTCTGGCCGATATTTCCGTACGCCAGGGCATCTCGCTGTCGTATCTGGAGCAACTGTTTGCGCGTCTGCGGCGTGCAGGTCTGGTCAAGAGCGTGCGTGGTCCCGGTGGCGGTTATCTGCTGGATACCGAACTCGAGACCACCTCGGTGGCGTGCATCATCGACGCCGTCAACGAGTCAGTCGATGCCACACGCTGTCAGGGAATGTCGGACTGTCAGGCCGGTGACACCTGCCTGACGCACCATCTGTGGTGTGATCTGTCCGACGAGATCCACGGCTTTCTCGACGGCATCAGCCTGGCCGACCTGGTCGCGCGCGAAGAGATTCGCCAGATCGCCAGTCGTCAGCGCAAGGCGTGCGAGCCGACACCGATCACCGTCATGCAAGGCAGCTGAGCGGCGTTTGCCAGCCAGGCTGAGCACGGCCAGCCGAGGCGATGCTCGCCGCGCCCCGTCACCCTCGAGTTCGCCTTCATCACGTTCACCGTCATCACTGTCTGTCGTGTCTTCAGGAAGTCACCATGTCCCAGCCGATCTACCTTGACTATGCCGCCACCACGCCCGTCGACCCACGCGTCGCCGAGCTGATGATGCGTCACCTGACGCAGGACGGTACCTTCGCCAACCCGGCCTCGCGCAGTCACATGCCGGGCTGGCTGGCCGAGCAGGCCGTCGAGGGCGCACGTCGTCAGGTCGCCGAGCTGATCGGTGCCGACCCGCGTGAGATCGTCTGGACCAGCGGTGCCACCGAAGCCGACAACCTGGCGCTGACCGGCTACATGCGTGCCAATGCCGCGCGTGGTCGCCATCTGATCACCTCGACCATCGAGCACAAGGCGATTCTGGATACCGCCAGTGCACTGGAAGCGGAAGGCTTCGAGATCACGCGCATCGCGCCGCAGCCTGACGGCCGCATCAGCCCGGACAGCCTGCGCGACGCCCTGCGCAGCGACACCATCCTGGTATCGCTGATGGCGGTGAACAACGAGCTGGGCAGCCTGAATGACCTGGATGCGCTGGGTGACATCGCCCACTCGCATGGCGCGGCCTTCCATGTCGATGCCGCCCAGGCGCCCGGCAAGGTGCAGATCGATGTCAGCCGTCAGCCCATCGACATGCTGTCACTGTCCGCCCACAAGGCCTACGGCCCCAAGGGCATCGGCGCGCTGTACGTGCGTCGCCAGCCGCAGATCAAGGTCGATGCCCTGATCCACGGCGGTGGCCATGAGCGCGGCATGCGTTCCGGCACCCTGCCGACCCATCAGATCGTCGGCATGGGCGAGGCCTACCGCCTGAGCGCCGAGCAGTTCGACGCCGATCACCAGCACCTCGTCGCGCTGCGTGATCAGTTCGTCGCCGGGCTTGCCGGCCTTGAAGGCGTGCACTTCAATACCGATATAGAGGTCAGCGCGCCCAACATCGTCAATCTCGCCTTCGAGGGCGTGGATGGCGAGGCGATGCTGATGGCGCTGCGCGGCATCGCGATTTCCACCGGCTCGGCCTGCAATTCCGCCAGTGTCGAACCGTCGTTCGTCCTCACCGGCATCGGGGTGCCCCGTCCGCTGGCGCTGGCATCACTGCGCTTCAGCTTCGGTCGTTTCACCACCGCTGCCGACATCGAATCCGCGCTCGGCGAACTCAGGCATGCCCTGACGTCGCTGCGCGCCTGACCCGGGAGACTGCTCATGGCACATCTGTCGATTTCCTCCTCCGCCGCCGACCAGATCCGCGTCGTGCTGGCCGAGCGCGGCCACGGCCTTGGCCTGCGTGTCTCGGTCAAGCCCAGCGGCTGCTCCGGCTACAGCTACGTGCTCGACTTCGCTGACGAGGTCAACGAGGAAGACGCCGTCTTCGTCGATCACGGCGCTACCGTCTATGTCGACACCGAAGCCCTCACCGTGCTCGACGGCTCCGAAGTGGACTACGTCAAGGACGGCCTGAACCGCTACTTCCGCTTCAACAACCCCAACGTCAAGGACGAATGTGGTTGTGGCGAGAGCTTCAGCGTCTAGACCAGGCTTCAGCGTCCAGGCCAGGCTCAACGTCCGAGCCGACCCTCAGCGTCCGAGCCGACCCTCAGTGCCTCGCCAGCCCATGCCGACGAGGCGCTTGCCATCTGCGCGTCATGCGACTCAGGCATGATGGATGCAGCCGGTGGCACTTGCCGCTATAATGCCGCCCACTTTTGTCGCGCGCATGCCGACAGAGCCCGTTTTCGTCGTTCGGCATCTGCCGTGCGGCTCTTCAAAGCTTGTCTCAGGAGATTCACCATGACTCAGCGTACTCTGTCCATCATCAAGCCGGATGCCGTTGCCAAGAACGTGATCGGCGAAATCTACTCTCGCTTCGAGAAGGCCGGTCTGCAGATCGTCGCTTCCAAGATGGTTCACCTGTCCAAGGAACAGGCCGAAGGCTTCTACGCTGAGCACAGCGAACGTGGCTTCTTCGGTGAGCTGGTCGGCTTCATGACTTCCGGCCCGGTCATGATCCAGGTGCTGGAAGGCGAAGACGCCATCACCAAGAACCGCGACCTGATGGGCGCTACCAACCCGAAGGAAGCAGAAGCCGGCACCATCCGTGCAGACTTCGCCACTTCCATCGACGCCAACGCCGTTCACGGTTCTGACGCGCCGGAATCTGCTGCTCGCGAAATCGCCTACTTCTTCGGCGACAACGAAATCTGCCCGCGCGGTTGATTTCGCCTTGTACGACTGAGAAGCCCGGCCCTTCGGGGCACGCGTCTCCCAGCCGTGCATGACACGACGGCCCTGCCTGCGAGGCGGGGCCGTCGTGGTATCGGACGTGCTGAAGCGTCGCGCGACAGCATGCACCCCCTGAAGCAGATTCGACGCTTGAGCAGGTCCGATACGCTTTTCTGAAAGCCGCTGCAGCGCCCTCTCCCCACGCCATGTGACGCCCACGCGCACTGCGCTGATGATGAGAGCCTCTTGAGGTCTGCGAACCATCGCCACCTCCGCTGACAGCGTCGCCCTGCAGACGTCTATCCTTTGTGTGACGCCTGCCCATCCCTGACACGACCGGCCCATACCATGACTGATACCACTGCAACTGCCACCGATGCCGCGGCCCCTGCCGCCGTCAAGCTCACCAACCTGCTGGGCCTGCCGCGCCCGGCGATGGAAGCCTTCTTCGAGAGCATCGGCGAGAAGAAATTCCGCGCCACCCAGGTGATGAAATGGATTCACCAGGAAGGCGTCGACAGCTTCGACGAGATGACCAACCTCGCCAAGCCGCTGCGCGAGCGCCTCAAGCAGGTCGCCGAGATCCGTGCGCCGGGCATCGTCTATGAAGGCGAGTCCAAGGACGGCACCCGCAAGTGGGTGCTGGAAGTCAGCGATGGCAGCTATGTCGAGACCGTGCTGATCCCGTCCGAGAACGGCAACCGTCGCACCCTGTGCGTGTCTTCCCAGGTCGGCTGCTCGCTGGACTGCAGCTTCTGCTCCACCGGCAAGCAGGGCTTCGAGCGTGACCTGACCGCCGCCGAGATCATCGGCCAGGTGTGGGTCGCCACCCGTGGCGCCGAAGACCGCAAGGACACCCGCAAGCGTCCGGTCACCAACGTGGTGATGATGGGCATGGGCGAGCCGCTGATGAACTACGACAACGTCGTGCCGGCGATGAAGCTGATGCTGGACGACAACGCCTATGGCCTGTCCAAGCGTCGCGTCACCCTCTCCACCTCCGGTGTGGTGCCCAAGCTGGACCAGCTCGGTGACGAGATGGACGTCAGCCTGGCGATCTCGCTGCACGCGGCCAACGATGAACTGCGCAACGTGCTGGTGCCGATCAACCGCAAGTGGAACATCCGCGCGCTGCTCGACTCCTGCCATCGCTACCTGGCCAAGTGTGACGACGCGCGTATCGTCACCATCGAGTACACCCTGATCAAGGACGTCAACGACCAGATCCAGCACGCCGAGGAACTGGCCGCGCTGCTAGACGAGCTGCCGTGCAAGATCAACCTGATCCCGTTCAACCCGTTCCCGCATTCCGGTTACGAGAAGCCGTCACGCAACCAGGTGATGCGCTTCCAGCAGCGTCTCTATGAGCTGGGCTACACCGCACCGGTGCGCGCGACCCGTGGCGATGACATCGACGCCGCCTGTGGCCAGCTGGTCGGTCAGGTCAAGGACCGCACCCGTCGCGCCGAGCGTTACATCAACGCCATCCAGCTCGACGCCGACTGAGCGGCTGCCAGCCCTGACCTGACGCTATCGCCATAGCCATGCGCCGCCCTGCCACCTTGACTTGTGGCAGGTGCGGCGCTTTGATGGGGGGCGCTTTTGTTGCCTGCCGCGACCCTCGCCCGCAGGCACATCATGAGCCTTCATTCACGCGAGGATTGCATGCCGAGTCGTCTGCCCCGTCATCGCACCAATGAGCATGACCCTGTCGCCCATGGCACTGTCACCCAGGGCCCCTGCCAGCATGATTCCCACACCCGCACCGCTGCTCGCGGCATCACTCGCCGCACCAGAGCCCTGCTGCTGTGCCTCGGATTTGCCGGCCTGACCCTCGCAGGCTGTGCGACACGCGTGGAAACCAACGACCCCTACGCCCCGCCGGATGACAACAAGGCCTCGAACGCCTACGTGGAACTCGGAGAGGCCTATCTGGGTCGTAATCAGCTGCAACGCGCCGACAGCGCCTTCCAGAAGGCACTCAAGCTGCAGAGCAGCAATGCCGAGGCCAAGGCCGGGCTGGCGATGATCTATCAGCGCCAGGGTGAGAACGTGCTCGCCGATGACTATTTCAATCAGGCCATTTCCAGCGATCCGTCCTTTACCCGTGCGCGCAACAACTACGCGGCCTTTCTCTACTCTCGCGGTGAATACGTCGAGGCCTGTCGGCAGCTCGAGATCGCGGCGGAAGACCTGACCTACGACAATCGTGGCCAGCTCTATACCAATCTGGGCCGCTGTCAGTTGCAGCTGGGCAAGACCAGCGAGGCCGCGAAGAGTTTCGAACGTGCCGTCAAGATCAATCCGCGTGAGTCAGAGGCCTGGTTGGCGGTGGCACGCATGTCACATGACGCCGGCGACAATGACGCCGCCCAGTCGGCGCTGAGCCGCTACTTCCGTCTGTCAGGCACCGATAGCGACAGTCTCGCCCTGGCCGTCGATGTGGCCACGGCTCGCGGCGACAGCCGTCTGGCAGATCTCTACAGCCGTCAGCTGGAGCAGGTCATGACTCGGGAATCCGGTCGCGCGGTGATTCGCACTCCCTGAACGAGGCGCAACGACGCCGCTGATGGCGCCAGCTCACGGGCGGGGCCGCTGCAAGCAGGACCGAGAAGACCGAATTGCCGGTGAAAATCTCGGCGCGGGCTTGGTATAGTGCCGACGCGGACGAACGTGTGTTCGTGCGCGTCGATTGGCATGGGAGGTCATCGCTTTTCACGCTGCTCACTCGCATGATGATCAACGAGTCGTGCAGCACCCGGCCAATCGCGCGACAGCATCAGTCAGCATGCTCCAGCATCAGTGTCAGGAGCAGTTTCCCGCAGTACCGGAAGAGCGCCCGGATGTGCGTTCGGTAGACAGTTTTTCCTTACAAGGATGCGCCATGAGCGAACATCAACCCGCCCCTGATCAGCACGCCAGTGATGCACTGCCTGGCACGCGCCTCAAGCTGGAGCGCGAGCATCAGGGGTTGTCGCGTGATGAGGTGGCGACACAGCTCAACCTGCGCCCCAGCCTGGTCGATGACCTGGAACGCGACCACTACGACCAGATTCCCATCGCCGCGTACCGTCGCGGCTATCTGCGTGCCTATGCCCGCCTGCTGGGCATGGACGAGAAGGCGATCGTCGGGCAGTACAATGCCCAGTTCGGCACCACCGAAGCCGAGCGCTACACCCCCAGTTCCACGCCGTCGGTGCGCCCGCCGGGCAAGATGGGCAAGTACCTGTTCCGCCTCGTCAGTCTGCTGGTCATCGCCGGTCTGATCGGTCTCAGCTACGTGTGGTGGCAGAGTGGCGACTATGGCCGCACCTCGCCGGCGGAAACCTCCGCCCTCGAAGGTGGCAGCGATGTGAATAACGCCGCACCGGTCGTGAACGCCGATGGCTCCATCGAGCTTTCGCTCTCGCAGTCCTCTGCCAGCGAAGCGGCGCCGTCCTCCACTGCTACCGCCACCGGTGATGCGTCTGCCGTCGAGACAGGAGCATCTTCCGAGGCGACAGCGCAGAGTGCTGACGCGCTCGATACAGGCGCAACCGCGGCCGCGCCGGGCGCTGCAGAGGCTGGCACGTCAGCGTCTGGCGCTGCCACGGATAGCGCCGCTGCCACTGACGTGAGTGCTGTCGCCGATGCCGGTGCCGACACCACACAAGAGAGCGCAGCAGAAGAAGTTGCGCCGGCGGCAGACCCGCGCAAGCTCGAATTGACGTTCAACATCAATTCCTGGACCGACATTCGTGATGCCGATGGCAAGCGCCTGCTGCGCGGCAACAACGAGGCCGGCACCAGCACGACGCTGGAAGGCAAGCCGCCCTTCACGCTGACCATCGGCAATGCCTCTGGCGTCGAATTGCGTTACATGAATGAAGCGGTCGACCTCACGCGCGTCACGCGCGGCAGTGTCGCCAAACTCACACTCGGTGAATGATCCGGAATCCCATGCATAGTCACTCCCCCATCAAGCGCCGCGTCTCGCGCAAGATTCATGTCGGCAATGTGGCCGTCGGCGGCGATGCACCGATTTCCGTGCAGAGCATGACCAACACCGACACCAACGATGTCGCCGCCACCGTCGCGCAGATCAAGCGCCTCGAGGATGCTGGTGCCGATATCGTGCGTGTCAGCGTGCCGGACATGGATGCCGCCGAAGCCTTCGGTCGCATCAAGCAGCAGAGCAACATCCCGCTGGTGGCCGATATCCACTTCGACTACAAGATCGCCCTGCGTGTAGCGGAACTTGGCGTCGACTGCCTGCGCATCAACCCGGGCAACATCGGTCGTGAAGACCGCGTGCGCGCCGTGGTCAGCGCCGCCCGCGACAACGGCATCCCGATCCGCATCGGCGTCAACGCAGGCTCGCTGGAAAAGGACCTGCAGAAGAAATACGGCGAACCGACGCCGGCGGCACTGGTCGAATCTGCCATGCGTCACATCGACCATCTGGATCGCCTCGATTTCCAGGACTTCAAGGTCAGCGTCAAGGCCAGCGACGTGTTCATGGCCGTCGCCGCCTATCGTGACCTGGCAGCGCGCATCGAACAGCCGCTGCACCTGGGCATCACCGAAGCGGGCGGCCTGCGCTCTGGCACCGTCAAGTCTTCCATCGGCCTGGGCATGCTGCTGATGGACGGCATCGGTGACACCATCCGCGTGTCGCTGGCAGCGGACCCGGTCGAGGAGATCAAGGTCGGCTTCGACATGCTCAAGAGCCTCAAGCTGCGCGCCAAGGGCATCAACTTCATTGCCTGTCCCAGCTGCTCGCGTCAGAATTTCGACGTCATCAAGACCATGAACGAGCTGGAGACACGTCTTGAAGACGTGATGACGCCGCTGAACGTCTCGGTCATCGGCTGTGTCGTCAATGGCCCCGGCGAAGCCAAGGAGACCGATGTCGGTCTGACCGGCGGCAGCCCCGCCAACCTGGTCTACCTGGACGGCAAGCCGGCCAGCAAGTTGACCAATGACACCCTGGTTGACGATCTTGAGCGACTCATCCGTGACAAGGTCGCGGAAAAAGAGGCCCGTGAGGCCGACACTATCATCCGCCAGAGCTGAGCTTGTCTCGGCTGGCTTGCGCGTCGTGATTGACGCGCCTTCGTCTCCCCACCCGCCTGCATGACCTCATGCGAGCGCCGTGGGGAGACGCGCAAGGATTCAGGAGAGAACGTTGAGTACCAAGATCCAGGCCATTCGTGGCATGAACGACCTGCTGCCGGACCAGTCACCGGTATGGCAATACTTCGAGCACCAGGTGGAAGCGCTGATGGGCCAGTACGGCTATCGCGAGATCCGCACCCCCATCGTCGAGCAGACCGCGCTGTTCAAGCGCTCCATCGGCGAAGTCACTGACATCGTCGAGAAGGAGATGTACACCTTCGACGACCGTAACGGCGACAGCCTGACCCTGCGTCCGGAAGGCACCGCCAGCTGCGTGCGCATGGCGATGGAGAATGGCCTGGTCCACAACCAGATCCAGCGTCTGTGGTACACCGGCCCGATGTTCCGCCACGAGCGCCCGCAGAAGGGCCGTTATCGTCAGTTCCATCAGGTGGGCGTCGAAGCCTACGGCATGGAAGGCCCGGACATCGATGCCGAGATGATCCTGATCTCCGCGCGTCTGTGGCGCCAGCTGGGCCTGCTGGAGCACGTCACGCTCGAGCTCAACTCGCTGGGAAGCCTCGAAGCGCGTGCCGCCTATCGTGACCTGCTGGTCGAATACTTCGAACAGCACCTGGATGTCCTCGACGAAGACTCCAAACGTCGTCTGCACAGCAACCCGCTGCGCATCCTCGACACCAAGAACCCGGACATGGCCGCCGTCGTCGACGCCGCGCCGCGCCTGGGGGATCACCTGGATGAAGAGTCCCGCGTGCACTTCGAGGGCCTCAAGGCACGTCTCGACGCCGCCGGCATCGAGTACGTCATCAACCCGCGCCTGGTGCGTGGCCTCGATTACTACTCGCGCAGTGTGTTCGAATGGACCACCACCGCGCTGGGCAGCCAGGGCACCGTGTGTGCCGGCGGCCGCTACGACAGCCTGTTCGAACAGCTGGGCGGCAAGCCGGTACCGGCGGTCGGCTTCGCGATGGGCGTCGAGCGCCTCATCCTGTTGCTCGAGACGCTGGAACTGGTACCGCAGGACGTCCGCGAGACCGTCGATGTCTACCTGATGTCGATGGGCGAGCAGGCCGAAGGCGAAGCCATGCGTCTGGCCGAAGAGCTGCGCACCGCCCTGCCCAATCTGCGTCTGGTGCTGCATTGCGGTGGCGGCAGCTTCAAGAGCCAGATGAAGAAGGCCGACAAGAGCGGTGCTCGCATCGCGCTGATTCTCGGTGAGAATGAAGTCATCGAAGGCACGGTGGCGCTCAAGTTCCTGCGCGAGGAACGCGACCAGGAAACGCTGAACCAGCGTGCGCTGGGCGAACGTCTCGACAGCGTCTTCGGCGCCTGAGACTGCCAATGAATATCGGGCGGAGAGCCAGCTCTCCGCCTCACGAATGCAAGTGCCGGCATGCCGGCCAGGTCAAGGAGACCGCCCGTGGCGGAAGAGCTCAGAAGCGAAGAAGAACAGCTTGAAGCCATCAAGCGTTGGTGGAGCGAGAACGGCAAGTCACTGATTGCCGGTGTCGTACTGGCCGGCGCCGGTGTCTTTGCCTTCAAGGCCTGGCAGAACTACGACGCCAGCCAGTCCGAAGCGGCCTCCGTGCGTTACCAGCAACTGATCAGCCTCGTCAGCCAGCCCAAGCTGGAAGACGCCGGCGTCAAGCAGGCGCGTACGCTGATCGGCGAACTGGAAAGCGAGCACGGCGACAGCCTCTACACCCAGATGGCGCACCTGCTGGATGCCAGCATGTCGGTCAAGGCCAACGATCTCGACGCAGCCGCCACGGCGCTGCAGAGCGTGATCGACAACAGCGATGACAGCTACCTGCAGGGGCTGGCCAGCCTGCGTCTGGCGCGCATCAATGTCGAGCGCGGCGACAACGACGCGGCACTCGCCCTGCTCAAGAGCCCGCCGGCGCCGCTGGCAGCGCAGGCGGCTGCGGTGCGTGGCGATGCCCTGGCCGCACAGGACAAGCGTGATGAGGCCATCGCCGCCTATCAGCAGGCCAGCACCCTGTCGCAGGAAAGTGGTCAGCCGGTCTACGGTCTCGACCTGAAACTCGCCGATCTGGCTGCGGAGTCTTCTTCATGAGCGTCACTCGTCGTCTGAGCGTACCGGCCTCGCTGCTGGCCGTGAGTCTGCTGGCCGGTTGCGCCAGCAGTGCCCAACCGGAATATGCGCCCAAGGAGCTGGTCGATTTCGATCGCCAGGTCGCGCTGGATTCCGTCTGGAGCGAATCGGTTGGCAATGGCCTTGGCCGTGCCCACTATCCGCTGTCACCGATCTTCGCCAACGACAAGCTGTTCGTCGGTGCCGAAGGCGGTGAGCTGGAAGCCCTCGCTGCCGACAGTGGCGACGACATCTGGCAGACACGGTTGCCGGCTGGCATCACCAGCGCACTGAATGCCGATGCCTCTCGCCTGTACGTCGGTACGCGCGATGGCAAGGTCAGCGCCGTCAGTCAGGAAGATGGCAGCATCGAATGGAGCACGCGTGTCTCCAGTGAAGTGCTGGCCGCGCCGCAGTACAACGACGAGCTGGTCGTGGTGCAGAGCGTCGATGGCACCGTGACCGCGCTTGATCGCTTCACCGGCGAAGAGCAGTGGGCCTACTCGGCCACGATTCCGGCCCTGACGCTGCGTGGCACCGGCGCGCCGCGTGTCATCCAGCCGGTCACCTTCGCGGGCTTCGCCAACGGCAAGCTGGTCACGCTCGACAACCGCTCAGGCCAGGAACTGTGGGACCTGCGCGTCGCCGTGCCGGCCGGGCGTACCGAGGTGGACCAGCTGGTCGATCTCGATGGCCAGCCGGTGCTGACCCAGGATGGTCGACTGTTCGTCACCAGCTACAACGGTCGTCTGATCGCGCTGGACGCCCGCAACGGCGAGCCGCTGTGGGACAAGCCGTCCTCCAGCTATCTGACGCCCATCGTGGTCGGCGATTACCTGTTCAGCATCGACAATGCCAGCCATGTGCTGGCGATGGATGCCAACACGGGTAACGTGCTGTGGAAGTCCGAAGACCTGGAAGGCCGCTGGCTGACCTCTCCGGCCTTCGTCGATGGCAAGCTGGTGGTCGGTGACTACGAAGGCTATGTGCACCTGATCGACGCCCAGAGCGGCGAGATGGCCGGCCGCTATGACGTGGGGGGCGATGGCATCAGCATCACCCCGCTGACCGAAGGCAAGCGCATCTACGTCTACACCAACGATGGCGAGCTGACGGCGCTGGACCTCGAAGCCCCGTAAGCCACTGATCGAGCGCGCACGTCAGCCTGCCCCGCAATCTGACATGCGCCTCGTTCAGCCCTCGTCACGACAACGGCAGCCATCTGGCTGCCGTTGTCGTAATGCGCCATTGGTAGCAACTCCCTGTCAATGCTAGAATGCTGCCCCCGCTGATCAGGCCTGCCGCACGACGCAGCCATTGATTCAGCCACGAGATCTTTCCGCCGACAGTGCTAACCCCCTGTCGGCGGACCATACTGGATGCATGCGACGCCTGCGTCGTCATCCAGTGCCCCAAGTCCGATATCATCGCTATCGCCCTGCCTGCACAAGGTGCTTTCCAGCCATCATGGTTCGAAGCAGACCGTACGGGGCCGGCATCGATGCTATCCCTGCGAATGCTGTGAGATTCCATGAACCCCGTGATCGCCCTGGTCGGCCGCCCGAATGTCGGCAAGTCGACGCTATTCAATCGCCTCACCAAGACCCGTGATGCTCTGGTCGCCGATTTCCCCGGCCTGACCCGTGACCGCAAGTACGGCACCGGCAAGGTCGGCGGCAAGCCCTACACCGTCATCGACACCGGCGGCATCAGCGGTGACGAGGAAGGCATCGACCTGATGATGGCCGGCCAGTCACTGGCCGCCATCGACGAAGCCGACATCGTGCTGTTCATGGTCGATGCGCGCGCCGGTCTGAACATGGCGGACGAGGCCATCGCCAACCACCTGCGCGTCAATCAGAAGAAGACCTGGCTGGTGGTCAACAAGACCGACGGCATGGACGAGGAGATCGGCAAGTCCGACTTCTGGACCCTGGGTCTGGGTGACCCGCGCGCCATCGCCGCCGAGCATGGCCGCAACGTCACCACGCTGCTGGAAGAGGTGCTCTCGCCCTACCCCGAAGTCGAGGAAGACGAAGACGAGGACCTGCACCCGGAGCTGGATGATCGCGGCGTGCGCATCGGCATCATCGGTCGCCCGAACGTCGGCAAGTCGACGCTGGTCAATCGCCTGCTGGGCGAGGAGCGCGTGGTCGTCTATGACCAGGCCGGTACCACCACCGACGCCGTGGAGATCCCCTTCGAGCGTCGTGGCAAGCCTTACCTGCTGGTCGACACCGCCGGGATCCGTCGTCGCAAGAACGTGCGCGAAGTGGTGGAGAAGTTCTCCATCATCAAGACGCTGGAAGCGATCAAGAAGTGCAACGTCGCCGTGATGGTGCTCGATGCCCGCCAGGGACTGGTCGAGCAGGACCTGCACCTGCTGGACTTCGTGCTGACCAGCGGCCGCGCCCTGGTGCTGGTGGTCAACAAGTGGGATGGCCTGGAAAGCGAAGCCAAGGAGAAGATGCGCTCCGAGATCAAGCGTCGCCTGGGCTTTGCCGACTACGCTGACCTGCACTTCATCTCCGCGCTGCACGGCACTGCGGTGGGTGACCTCTACCCGTCCATCGACCGCGCCTTCGAAAGCGCCGTGGCCCGCTGGTCGACCAAGCGTCTGACCACTCTGCTGCAGGATGCCACCCAGGCGCACCAGCCGCCGATGGTCAACGGCCGTCGCATCAAGCTGCGCATGGCTCACCAGGGCGGTGCCAACCCGCCGCTGATCGTGGTGCACGGCAACCAGACCAACAAGCTGCCGGAAGCCTACAAGCGCTACCTGACCAACACCTTCCGCAAGGTGCTCAAGGTCAAGGGCACGCCGATGCGCTTCGAGTTCCGCTCCGGCGACAACCCCTTCGATGGCGCCCAGGGTACTGACGACCGCGAGCGCGCGAAAGAGCGTTCACTGGCGCGCACCAAGGAAGCTCGCAAGGAACGCAAGCAGCGCCGTTGATGGCGTGAACTGCGCCCGTGCGTGATGGCAGGCTAGCGGATCAGATCCGCTAGCCTGCCCCATGAAAAAGCCGCCCCTGCAGATGACTGCAGGGGCGGCTTTTTCATGTCGCGAGCACTGACGCTTCAAGCGCTGCAAGCGCTGCAATCATCTCAAGGGCGTCAAGCACCGGACTCACGCCTCCAGCGTCTTCTGCCCCGCCCATAGATTGGCGAACTGCCAGGCGGCACGCCCGCTGCGCACCCCGCGCTGAGTGGCGTAGCGCAGCGCCTCGCCACGCGCGGCCTCATCGAAGCTGCCCGCGCCGAGACGCCATTCCACCCAGTGCTGACAGGTCTCCAGATAGGCGTCCTGATTGAAGGGATGGAAGGCCAGCCACAGACCGAAGCGGTCCGACAGCGAGATCTTCTCTTCCACCGCATCGCCGTGATGCAGCTCGCCATCGACGATGTGGGTGGCCTGGTTGTCGCTCATGTGCTCCGGCAGCAGATGACGACGGTTGGAGGTGGCGTACAGCAGCACGTTCTCCGGCGGCCCGGTCAGGGTGCCATCCAGCACGCTCTTGAGCGCCTTGTAGGCGTCATCGCTGCCCTCGAAGGACAGGTCATCGCAATAGACGATGAAGCGATGCGGCTGCTGGGCCAGCTCGGCGACCAGCGCCGGCAGTGCCGGCAGGTCGTGGCGATCGATCTGGATCAGGCGCAGCCCCTCACAGCCCAGGGTATTGAGCAGTGCGCGGACCAGCGATGACTTGCCGGTGCCACGGGCGCCCCACAGCAGCGCGTGGTTGGCCGGCTTGCCCGCGAGGAAGGCGCGGGTGTTGGCCAGCAGCTCACGCTTCTGGCGTGCGATGCCGAGCAGGTCCTCGAGTGTCAGGGCGTCACGCGGCGCGATCGGCGTCAGGCGCCCTCCCAGGGGGTGGCGGGTCCACAAGGCGGCGACATCGCGTGTCCAGTCCACTTCGACAGCCGTCGGCGGCAGCATCGGTTCGAGTCGGTCCAGCAGGTGCGAGAGGCGGCGTTCAAACTCTGGCGACATGGTGATTCCCTGTCAGATACATGGGGTCCGGGCCGTGGCAGGCCCATCAGATCAAACCCAGTATCTCATGCCCGGCGAGGCCGTCTGGCCTGACGATGCTGTGATCTCAGCAACGTATCATTTCGCTGACTGCACCACTGCGCCTATCCGGTTATGCTGTCTGCACGTTTCTTGCACGTTCAGCGTCGCCCTGCCGTGCGCTCGAAGGTTGTCACGTCATCTAGCCAGGAGGCCCCAATGCCAGGATTGCTCGATCTCTCATCTCCCCGTGCCCTGCGTCGTCTGCTCCCGCTGGCGGCGCTTGCGGCGTCCGTCACCCTGAGTGCCTGCGCCAGCTCTCCGCTGGGCCGCAGCCAGCTGACTCTCTACTCGGACCAGGAACTGGAGAAGATGGGGGAAGCCAGCTTCAGCAAGTACCAGCAGGAGCTGCCGGTGGTGGAAGGTCGTCAGGATGCCTACGTCAGCTGCGTGGCGGATGCGGTGACCGCCAAGGTGCCCGCCAGCTATGGCATCAGCGACTGGCAGGTCAAGGTCTTCGAGGATGAGTCCGCCAATGCCTTCGCGCTGCCGGGCGGCTACATCGGCGTCAACACCGGGCTGCTGGAGGTCGCCGAGAATCAGGACCAGTTGGCCACCGTCATCGGCCACGAGATCGCCCACGTGCTGGCGCGCCACGCCAACGAACGTGTCTCGACACAATCGCTGACCTCCGCCGGGCTGTCACTGACCCAGGCACTGGCCGGCCTCGAAGGTACCGGTGGCGATCAGCTCATGGGCCTGCTGGGCATGGGCGCGGAATATGGCGTGCTCAAGCCGTTCTCGCGCTCCCACGAGTCCGAAGCCGACCTGTTGGGGCTGGACCTGATGGCCGAAGCCGGCTTCGACCCGCGCGCCAGCATCAAGCTGTGGGCCAACATGAACGCTGCCGGAGGCGCGCAACCTCCGGTGTGGATGTCGACGCACCCGAGTGACGAACAGCGCATGGCGGCTCTCAACGAGCGCCTCGAGACCGCTCTGCCGACCTATCAGCAGGCCCGCGCCGCCGGCGAGAAGCCCAACTGCGATCGTCTGCGCTGACCCCGCCAGTCTGGGGTGGCGTCATCATCCTCAGGTAACACACGCTCGCGCGGCCCCTGGAGAACCTGGGGCTGCGCGAGCGCGCGGCGCGCTCTATCCAGCCGCCCTCTACTCTCTGGCTCTACTCTCTGGCTCTGCTCTCACTAGTCTGCCCTCTGATCTATCTCCCTTGGCTATCTAACGCTCTACCAGCTCCTCGCTTTACCGGCTTGAAAGTCTGAATGTAAAAAGAAGCCGTCAAATGTGTCGATATCCGCGAATCATGTAACCGCATTGCTAATCTGGGATCACCTGCTCGCCTGCGCACTGCTCATGCAGACACTTCATGCACAGCGGCGCGAGCGTATTCCCGACACTCGCTTGAGGATGCCTTACATGACTCGACACGCACTCATCATTGACGACGATCCGGATTTTCGTGAACTCATCAGCGGCCTGCTTTCCGCCCATGGCTTCGACTGCACGCAGAGCGAAGGGCTGCAGGACATCGCCTGCAATCCCGCCTGTCTGGAGACGGACCTCATCCTGGTGGACTACGAATTGGGCGACTTCACCGGCGATGATGTGCTCGGCTATCTGCGCGAACGCAATGTCGAGGCGGGCATCATCCTGATGAGCGCCTGTCACAACGACGACATGCAAGCGATGGTCGCCAGGGGCAAGCGCAGCGGCCTGGAGATGCTGGGCCAGCTCGGCAAGCCCTTCGACATCATGCACCTGGCCTCTCTGCTGGCAGAGCTGGACAAGCAACGCAATCCGCTGTCACTCGATGAACTGGATGATGCTCTGACCGAGCGCCAGCTGCATCTCGTCTATCAGCCCAAGATCGACCTCGCCAGTGGCCGGCTCAGCGGCGCGGAGGCTCTCGTGCGCTGGCAGCATCCTCTGCGCGGCATGGTCATGCCCAACCAGTTCATCGCCCTGGCGGAACGCAGCAACCGCATCGAAGCACTCACCTGGCAGGTCATCGAGCATGGTTTCCGCCAGCAGGGCCAATGGCAGTCCCAGGGCCTTCACCTTGACCTCGCGCTCAATCTGTCACCCCAGCTGCTGCGCATCCGCGACATGCTGAAGACGCTGGATACGCTGGCCAGTCAGCATCATGTCGATCCGCACTCCATCACGCTGGAACTCACGGAGAGCTGCGGGATCGACTGCCTCACCTACGCTCGCCACCTGCTGAACGCCATTCGCGACCGCGGCTATCGCCTGGCGCTGGATGACTTCGGCACCGGTTTCTCCTCGATGATGCAGCTCTACAACCTGCCGTTCGACGAGTTGAAGATCGACCAATGCTTCGTCGGGCGCAGCGACAGCCACCCGGAAGCGCGCGCCATCACGCGTACCATCGTCGAGCTGGGTCAGCGTCTGAATCTCGCCGTGGTCGGCGAAGGCATCGAGACCGCGGAACAGCGCGATTACCTCTGCGATACCCGCTGCAATATCGGCCAGGGCTATCTGTTCGCGCGCCCCATGCCCGTCAGCGACTTCAATGCCTGGAGCCGCTGCCCGCCCAGCGCCGTCAATGCACTCAGCCAGCGCCACGTCTCCGCTGTCCATTGAGGAGACTGGCTTCCCGCCGCAGCGCAGCACAGACAACGGGAATGCCGCAACACCCCCACTACACAGACGCCACCCATGTCACCATGGGTGGCGTCTGTGTAGTGGAGGCCAGGATGAATCGTGAAGGACAGGATGATGAGAACGAGAGGAGGCGGAAACGGGAGAACAAGAGGGACGCTAGTGAATGCTGTCGGCTGTCTATTACGCTATCTCGTTCCCATACCGTCAGGAGAACAGATAGCCCTCTGCGAGGAGGCTGTCCCGCGTCGGCACACTCAAGGAGCGCAATGTGGCGACATGCTGGTGTACCTCAGGCAGGTCCTCGCTGATCACGGCCTCCTCCAGCGCCTTGGCACCACTGGCGATGCCGCTGCACCCCAGCGAGGCTGACGCCCCTTTCAGGGAGTGTGCCTCGCGCTTGAGCTCGGTGAGGTCCATCTGTTTCAGCAAGGTCACCATCACGTCGAGGCGTCCTTCGAGGCGCGTCAGATAATTGCTCAGCAGTCGTGAATAAGCCTCGCCACTCAGAGTCGTGAGCAACTCCTGACAGGTCGCGTGCTGCAGCAAGGAAGGCGCGGCATCGGGCAGAGAGTGCGCGGCTGAGTCGTCAGTTGCCGCACCGAGCGCCGGAGCAGCGTCGATCTGCGCGCCCTGATCATCAGCCGCTGTCGGGCTGACGCCATCATCGCCTGGTGCCTGCAGGGCGGCAGACGGCTCGCCAGCCGAGTCCTCTGGCTTGTCTGGCTCGAGCGCCTTCTGCTGTGAATCGGCCTCCTGTGAATCAGAGGCCTGCGAATCAGAGGCCTGGACCAGATACTGTTGCAGCACCCGATGCAGATCATCACGCGTGAAGGGTTTGTGCAGCACCCCCTGCATGCCAGCCTCGATGCAGCGGCGGGCATCTTCCTGCATCACGTTGGCGGTCATCGCGATGATCGGCAGACGAGCGCTGGCGGGTTGCTCAGCCTCGTGCTGACGCCAACGACGTGTCGTCTCGACGCCATCCAGCACCGGCATCTGCATGTCCATGAATACCAGATCGACATCATTGCCAGCCTGCGCCAGCCATTCGAGTGCCTGCTCACCGTCTTCCACCACCGTGACCTGCTGCCCCAGATACTCGAGCATGGCCCGCGCCAGTGACTGATTGACCTCGTTGTCTTCCACCACCAGCACGCTTGCGTGGGGCAAGGGCGCACCTCCCACCGCCTGCTGCGGGCAAGCCTCAGCAGCGGTCAATACCGGCAGCGGCACGCGGCACCAGAAGCGGCTGCCGAGCCCGAGATGACTCTCGACGCCGATCTCGCCGCCCATCGCCTCCACCAGTCGCTTGCAGATGGCAAGCCCGAGCCCGGTGCCTTCATGACGACGCGCAATCGAGGTATCCACCTGGGTGAAGGGGGCAAACAACTGACTCACCTGGTCGGCGGCGATCCCGCAACCGCTGTCGTGAACCTCGAAATGAAGCGTCTCGCCCTCTTCCAGTGATGCCCTCAGCCGGATGGTGCCCTGGGGACAGAACTTGAAGGCATTGTTGAGCAGGTTGGTCAGTACCTGACGCAGGCGATTGACGTCCCCCTTGACCCAGACAGGCAGGTCATCGGCACGTTCTTCGAGGAAGATGCGCGAGCATCCCTTGCCGGCATTGCCTGTCTGGCGATGGTAATGCGCGGCCAGGGAATCGAGGAATTCTGGCAGCGAGAAGCAGCGCTGATCCAGCTCCAGCTTGCCGGCTTCGATCTTGGAATAATCCAGCACATCATTGATGACGGCCTGCAGGCTCTCGGCACTCTGGCGCAGCATCGCCAGATATTGCTGGCCACGCCGGGTCGAGACTTCCTCGCCGATGAGGTCCGACACGCCGACCATGCCATTGAGCGGGGTGCGTATCTCATGGCTCATGATCGCCATGAATTCCGACTTGGCACGACTGGCCGCCTGCGCCAGCTGCACCATGCCATCCAGCTCCTGGGTGCGCTCCTCCAGCTTGCGGGTCTTGTAGGCCCGTACACGACTCTCGACGATCAGCGCGACCACCAGCACGATGCCGCTCAACGTCATCAGCAGCACCAGCGACAGCGCGAGGGCATACAGGTTGAGGAGCTCCGAGCGCTCCTTGGTGCGCTGGATAGCGGCCTCCGCATTGATGTTGAGCAGCAGCTCGCCGGTCTGCTCCTGAAGCGAGGCAAGCCGGCTGAGTATCTGCACATAGAGGGACGCATCACGCTCCTGACGACTCGCCAGGTCCATGATGGCGCTGTCCAGCACCTCGATTCTGGGCAGCATGGCCATCAGCTGGGCATGCAGGTCGGGCATCCCCACCAGCATGCTGCCCAGTTGGCCGCTCTGCAGCAGCTGCACCCGGCTATAGAGGATGTCGAGCCGCAACAGCAGCTCGCTGTCATCCATCAGGGCGGGCGGCGTCGGGGTCTTCTGCTCCTCGGCCACCACCATGCGCAGCTCGCGCACTTCCCTGTCGAACTGATAGACCGCCCAGATCAGATTCTCACGCAGCTTGTGCTCGAGTGCCTGCTGACACTGATAGACCAGAACGCCAGTCACCAATGCCGAGACGAAGAACAACGTCGCGGCAATGGCGATGGCGGTTCTGAAATGCAGAGAACGGAGTGGATTCATGCACGAGCATCCAGGCAGCGCTCATGAAACGGAGCAGGAGAGGCGGGTTCAGCGTTCGATGTCGATTCGCTTCACCTGCCAGACAGAGCGGGTCATGATTTCCTCGTTGAGGAGATCCGGCTGCTCACTGAAGGGGTAGATGATGAAGATGGGGCCATTGTCGCGTACACGCAGTCGCTTGCCATCGACTTCCATGGCCAGTATCACCGGATGATCGAAATAGTCCTGCACCGGCGCGGTGGCGGCGTAGTCGTTGAGCGCCACGATACGCATGGTGCCATCCTCGACGCCCACCGCCTCCATCAGCGCCGAACCGAGCGGACCGCTGAAGCTCACTTCGCCGTCATGCCAGGGGGTGGTGGTCACGGTTTTCCGTTGCGTCAGCGCCATGAGCATGGCGCGATCGAAATGTGCCTCGCCTCCGGCGTTGGCATGGGTGACATCCCCGGTGACACGCAGCACCACCGGCCCCTGCGGTGCCTCCAGGGCCATGGCGAAGGGGCAAAACGACAGTATCAGCAACAGAAGCCAGTGGCGCATGCGGGGTAACGCCGTGGTGAGACATCGCAGGAGAATGAGAAGCGGCATGGGAAGACTCCAGGGGTCATGGACAACCATGGATGACGGCCGGAGATTCACCGTCTCGTTTCATCCTCGCCATTCACGGGCCAGCAGCGGCACCGCGCCATGAAGCAGCGAGAGGGGATGAACACGAGTATATGTCGCCATCGTCCTGCCAAACGTGAACCATTGTGACGCGGTCTCACGCAAGAGACGCGTAGACTGCATGCGATACCCACGCGGGGAGGCAGCGACATGCAAATCGGCATTCTGGAAGATGATCATGATCAACGTGATTACCTGACCCTGTGTCTAGAGGCCCAGGGACATGAGCTGGCAGGCTTCGAGCGCGCCAGCCAGTTGTTGCGCGCACTGCGCGAGCGCAGCTTCGACCTGCTGATCATCGACTGGCAACTGCCGGATGCCTGCGGCATGGAGCTGACGCGCACACTGCGCAGCGAGCACGGCTGGCGAGGGCTGATCCTGTTCATCACCGCAAGCCAGGGGGAAGAGGATGTCGTGCATGCACTGCAGCATGGCGCCGATGATTTTCTGGCCAAGCCTATCCGCCCTGCCGAGCTCACGGCGCGTGTGGAAGCGCTGGGCAGGCGTTTCGTCACCTCCGACACCAATTACCTGCAGCCCAAGGTGGCCATCAGCGATCAATATCGGATCGAGCCGGATGAACACACCATCTGGTGCGGCGAGGAGCCTGTCGCCCTGACCCAGCGCGAATATCAGCTGGCTTCCCTGCTGCTGCGTCACGTCGGAGAGCTTTACTCACGCGCCTACCTGCTGGAGATGATCTGGGGAGTCAACGGGGACATCTCGACCCGTACGGTCGACACCCACGTCAGCCGCCTGCGGCGCAAGCTGGGACTGAACGGCAGCCGTGGGCTCAGACTGAAAAGCGTCTATCAGTACGGATATCGGCTCGAATCCTGTGCCACGGCCCCCGTCAAGAGCAGCTGAGCGCCAACAGCGAAGGCGTGAGCACACTGGATCATGGCCAACCAAAAAGGAGCGGGCGACTCTGTCGAGTCCCCCGCTCCTTTTTCATCGTCTGTCGTCTGACTGGTCGGCTAGCTGGTCATCTGGCTGCCCGTCTGGCGGCCATCTGAATCGACGTGCATGCTCGGCAAGCGCACGCGAATCACCCCTCCGCTAGCATCCTGCGCAACATGTCCGCCACGGGCCCCGTCTCCGGGCGCTTGTAACGCCACAGGAAGTAGGACTCGGCCGCCTGCTCCACCAGCATGCCGAGACCATCCTCGACCCGCGCGCCGCGCTCGCTGGCCCAGCGCATGAAGACGGTCGGCTCGGCGGCATACATCATGTCGTAGGCGAGCGCCTGCGGAGAGAACAGCGAATCCGGCAACGGCGGCAGCTCGCCGCCCAGCGATGCGCTGGTGCCATTGATGACCAGATCGAACTGGCCCTCGATGGCCGCATAGCTGCCACCGGACAGCAGGCAGCCTTCCCCCGCCAGGTCGGCGAAGTCCTCGGCCAGCGCACTGGCCTTGGCGGCGGTGCGATTGGCGATCACCAATGCCGCCGGCTGCTTGGCCAGCAGAGGCTCCAGCACGCCACGCACGGCGCCACCCGCGCCGAGAATCAGGATGCGCGCGCCCGTAAGCGGCGCCTCGAGACGCTCGAGATCACGAGTCAGGCCGACACCATCGGTGGTATCGCCATACAACTGACCGGTCTTGCCGAGCATCAGCGTATTGACAGCGCCGGCGCGACGGGCACGCGGGCTCAGCACATCGACCAGCCGGAAGGCCTGCTCCTTGAAGGGCATGGTGACATTCGCCCCCTGGCCGCCTTCGGCGACGAACTCGGCCCAACCGGCCGCGAAGTCATCGACCGGCGCCAGTCGTGCCTCGTAGCTCAGCGAGTCCTTGAGCTGCTCAGCGAAGGAGCGATGAATCAACGGGGATTTCGAGTGGGCAATCGGGTTGCCGAATACAGCGTAACGGGACATCAGGACTCCGGGACAATCACAGAAAAGCGTCAGGTCAATGCGGCGATCAGGCCTCTTCGCCCAGCCAGTCGCGGGCATGCAGGAAGTCACGATACAGCACCGCTTCGGCACTGCCTTCCTCGGGCTCGTAGCCGTACTCCCAGTGCACCACCGGCGGCATCGACATCAGGATAGACTCGGTACGTCCGCCACTCTGCAGGCCAAACAGCGTGCCGCGGTCCCAGACCAGGTTGAACTCCACGTAGCGCCCGCGACGATAGAGCTGGAAGTTGCGTTCACGCTCGCTATAGGCCGTCTCGCGGCGGCGCTCGACGATGGGCAGATAGGCCTCGAGGAAGCTGTCGCCGACGGATTGCTGGAAGGCGAAGCAGCGCTCGAAGCCCCACTCGTTGAGATCATCGAAGAACAGGCCACCCACGCCCCGCGTCTCGTCGCGGTGCTTGAGGTAGAAGTACTCGTCACACCAGGCCTTGTAGCGCGGATAGACATCACTGCCGAAGGCGATGCAGGCATCGTAGGCCGTCTGGTGCCAGTGACGCGCGTCTTCTTCATGCGGGTAGAACGGCGTCAGATCGTAGCCGCCCCCGAACCACCATACCGGCGCCTCGCCCTCCTTCTCGGCGATGAAGAAGCGCACATTGCCATGGCTGGTCGGCACGTGCGGGTTGTGCGGATGCAGCACCCAGCTGACCCCGACGGCGTGGAAGCTGCGACCGGCCAGCTCCGGACGCACCGCCGTCGCGGAAGCCGGCAATTCATGCCCGAAGACATGCGAGAAGTTGACGCCACCCTTCTCGAACACGCCGCCATTCTCGATGACCCGTGAGCGACCACCGCCACCCTCGGCACGCTCCCAGCTGTCTTCACGGAAACTTGCCTGGCCATCGCAGGCTTGCAGCGCCTCGCACAGGCGGTCTTGCAGATCGAGCAGGTAGACCTTGACGTCTTCGAGATTGGCGTGGGCCACGATGCCTCCGGTAGAACGGGAATGAATGATGACGGGGCGACACCCGTCGTTGGCCGCTGCTGGCGGTGAACTGCCAGCTTACCGCGACACGCTGCGTTCGGCAGGTCGGAAAATGCCCCTATTGGGCGCCTGGATGACGCGGCACTGACCTGGATCAACTCGAGGGGCGATCCTGCTGCTCAGGCGCGCAGTACCTTGCCGGTCGCGAGATCACGAATGGTGCTGGGACGCGGATTGCCGCCGAGCGGCCCTTCGAGGATCACGTCATTGACCAGCGCATCGCCGAAGGCGTCACGCACCTCGTCTGCGGTCATGGCAGGCGATTCGCCGGCACGGTTGGCCGAGGTCGACACCAGTGGGCCGCCGAAGGCGGCGCACAATGCCTGGACCAGCGGATGATCGGTCACGCGCACGGCCAGGCTGACGTGTTCACCGCGCAGCAAGGGGTGCGCACGGCCATTGTCAGGCACCAGCCAGGTATAGGGTCCCGGCCAGCTGGCCAGCAGCTGCTCACGCTGCTCGACGGTGACCCCCGCCAACCAGGGTTCCAGCTGGGCGATATCACCGGCGATCAGGATCAAGCCCTTGGCGGCGTCGCGGGACTTGAGCTTGATCAGCCGAGCCAGGGCCTCACCATCGTCGGGATCACACCCCAGCCCCCAGACGGCCTCGGTGGGATAGGCAACGATGCCCCCATTGCGAAGACAGGCAGCGGCGCCGTCGAGGGCACGCTGATCCAGCGAAACATCACTGACATTCATGATCTGCTCGAACTCCTAGCTGCGGCAACACAATGGCGGCGATTCTAGCACGCTCACCGGCGCGAGACCGACGCTGCACATCGACGCAACACGGAGTCGCGCCGGGGTGGCATAGGCGCACCGCCCGGTTCACGGCATGATGAACGGGTCCATCGCCCTCAGGGTATTGCGAAACTGACGCAAAGGCTTGTTTCAAAAGACTATCGAGGTCATTTGGACGCTTTGCTGGACAGTCTCCAGCACCGGGCCTGATGGCGTTTCACCCCCACTTTTCCTCCCCCTTTTCTTCAGACAAGGATGTGATCCATGCGCCGCGCTTTCTCCCTGACCACCTCAGCCGCTCTCTTACTGGCATTGGCAGGCTGTGCCAGCTCTGGCCCCCAGACGCCGACCGCGCCGGCGCCACGCCCTGCCCCGCTGCAGGATGCCGCGGCGCAGGCGCCCTTGAGCGACCAGGCCATGCTGGCGACCCTGTGGATACAGCGCAGCGCGGAGTTTCATGCCCTGTCACTGCAAGCCTTCAACGTGGCCCACGACCGCCTGAATCTGGCGCTGGCGCGTCGCCACGCGCAGGACAAGCCGCTGGCGGTGGTCGTCGATGTCGATGACACCGTGCTCGACACCACCAGCTACGGCGGCTGGGCACTGCGTGAAGGTCGTACCTACGACAGCCAGAGCTGGGCTGATTGGGTGGATGATGCTGTCTCCACTGCTTCACCGGGCGCCGTGGACTTCCTCAACTACGCTCACGCCAGCGGCGTCGATGTCTACTACATCACCAACCGCAAGGCGGCCGGCAAGCAGGCCACCATCGCCAATCTTGCCGCGCTGGGCTTCCCGCAGGCCGATGCCGAGCACGTGATGCCGCGCACCGACAGCTCCGACAAGACCGCGCGCCGCGCGCGGGTCACGCAGGAGCATGACATCGCGCTGCTGATGGGCGATAACCTCGGAGATTTCGATCAGGCCTTCCAGCAGTCCACCACCCGCGCACGCAATGCCGAGGTCGCCCGCCAGGCGGATCAGTTCGGCCGTCGCTTCGTGCTGTTGCCCAACCCGACCTACGGCGAGTGGGAAGGCGTGCTCTACGATGGCAACTGGAGTGCCAGTGAGCGCGAGAAGCGCGCCATGCGTGATGCGGCGCTCAATGCCTGGCAGCCCGAGAGCGGCAAGGTCAGCCTCGGCAAATGAGTTCAGGTTGCCGGCCTCCCGGATCATCACTGCCAGGTTGGCAACATTTGCTCAGAGCGTCAGAGTCGCTTCCAGCCACCCGGTGCCTGCATGACTCGCCCCTCGAGCTCCAGTTCCAGCAACTGCATGCTCAGCTCACTGACCGAGGTGCCGCTCAGCTCGACCAGCTTGTCCAGCGCCAGCGGCACGGCCCCCAGAAAGCACAATGGCGCCGCCTCCTGACTGACCGGCGGTGTGGCAGCGCGTGACGCTGGCGGCGCCAAGGACGGCAAGGGCAGTGACGTCGTGTGTGTCGCGAAGGTGGCGGAGGCTGTCGCTTGCCGAGCCGAAGTGGCTGAGCGAGAGGCCGCAGAGCCGGCAGCGGGCTGCCTGGATGACGCCACCCGGGCCTGCGTTGACGGCTGCTCGGTCGAGTGAGCCGGCAACAGGTGCTCGAGCTCCGCCAGCATGTCATCGACATCGCGTACCAGCGTCGCCCCCTGACGGATCAACTCCAGACAACCACTGGCGGTGATGTCATCGATGCGTCCCGGCAGCGCGAACACCTCGCGATTCTGCTCCATCGCCAACCGGGCACTGACCAGCGAGCCACTGCGCAGCGTGGCTTCGACCACCAGCACGCCAAGTGACAGGCCGGTGATCAGCCGATTGCGGCGGGGAAAGTGGCGCGCATGCGCGCCGGTGCCAGGCGGATGCTCCGAGAGCAGCAGACCGCCGCCCTCCAGCAGCCGCTGGCGAAGATGATGGTGCTGGGCGGGATAGACCACGTCGACCCCACAGCCAAGCACCGCCAGCGTCGAGGGGTTGGCCGCATAGTCGTGCGCGCCGAGGCGCGCTGACGCCGCCAGAGCTCCCTGATGCGCCGCGGCATCGACCCCCAGCGCCAGCCCACTGGCGACACTCCAGCCACGTGAGATCAGCTCAGCCGCGAAGTCATGCGCATGCCGCAGGCCTGACTGGCTCGCCTTGCGTGCGCCGACGATGGCCAGCATGGGCAACTCAAGCAGCGACTGCCGCCCCAGCGCCCAGAGCGCCAGCGGCGGGTCCGGCAGGGTGTCGAGCATGGCTGGCCACTCGGGGTCCGCGGGGGTGAGCAGATGATAGCCCTGTGCCGGCGCATGCCAGGCAAGGTCTGCCATCACCTGCTCATGGAGTGGCGAGGATTCGGGGCGCTCGCACCACAGGCGCAGCGGTGCCGCGAGACGTGGCGGCAATACCGCCAGCCAGCCCTGCGGCCAGTCGGCCCGCTCACGCAGCTTGGCCGCGGTATGCGTGCCAAAGCCCGGCAAGCGCGCCAGAAAGACGAAATCCGCCCGCGAGGGGCCGCGTTGTTCGACATCGATCGACACGCCACACCTCCCGAGCGGATTATTGACTCACCCTGGTTGTTCACTTCAGCACGACGAGTCGTTTCACTACGCCGATGCTTGCGGATGACAGGGGCTTTCGATCAGCCGTGGGGCTCCAGCAGCTTGTCACCGACGCTCAATGGGCGGCCGGCCTGCATCACCAGCGCGTAGCTGACCTTGTCGTAGATACGAAATACCATCACCAGGCCACCCTCCTCACCGGGCAGGGTGATCGGCTCGCCGGTGACGGGGTCGGTGATCGTCTCGCCGCGGCGCTCGATACCGAAGACGTACCCCGGCTGGATACCTTCACGACTGCCGCGATTGAGCGCCACGATGTCATTGCGACCGATGTTGCGCAGTCCATCGGGGGCCGCGAGGATGACGCCGCCTACATCTTCTTCGGGCGGCTGCGGCTGGAAGCTGGTGGTGATCGCGCCACCGTCCGCCGACAGCAGCAGATCGCCATTGAGAATCTCACGATTGGCCGACAGCACGCGCAGCACGCCGATATCGCCTTCGCGGCGCTCAAGCTTGATGTCGCCGATGCTGATCATCTCCAGCCCCAGAAACTCCTGGGTGTCCGGATCCAGATAGCGCTGGCCCTTGCGGTAGACGCTGTAGGTGTCATTGGAGGACCAGTTGCCGCGGGCGTAGATGGTATCGCCGGCACCGCTGATCAGACGGGTGTCATCCCCGGCCACGATATAGGGCGCATCGGTGAGCAGCGCCGGGTCAATCACGCGATGCTCTTTCAAGAAGGCCGAGATCTTCTCCAACGGAATCGGCGGCACCGCCTCGCGCTTGGGAATCTTGCGGATCTGGGGAGACAGCTTGACGACCCCGCCCTGGCCGCGCTCCAGGCGCAGACGTGGCTCGCCATTCTCGTAGTAGAGCGAGATGCGATCGCCCGGATAGATCAGGTGCGGATTCTTGATCTGCGGATTGGCGCGCCAGACTTCCGGCCACAGCCAGGGTTCACGCAGAAAGCGCCCGGAGATGTCCCAGAGCGTATCGCCACGCACCACCACATAGGTGGAAGGTACGTCATCACGCACGGTTGCTGCCTGTGCCAGCGACATCCCTGCGCTTGCCCCCAGCGTCGCCATGCCGAGGAGTGCCGTAAAGACGGCATTGCCGACCAGTCGTTTCATGCCCATTCCTGCGTCCCTTGCGTTATTGCCACCCATCGCTCGGTGGTGATGGTCTTGTTCTGAACTCCGCACCGCGCAGACCCGCTCTGCCCCGCGCCTGGTGGCTGCTGACCCCTGTCCATCGCCATGTCAGATCAATCCTGACTATTGCCGCGATAGTAGCAGCATTGACGGCATTCGGTTCCGTTCCTCGCTTGCGCACACTACAATATCAGGCAAATCCTTTCTGACAGCACAACGGTAATTACACCAGCCATGGCCAAACGCGAAATCCTTGAATTCCCTGATGAGCGTCTGCGCAACGTTGCCGCCCCGATCGACACGATCGACGCCGAGCTGCAGACCCTGATCGACGACATGATCGAGACCATGTATGACGCCCGCGGCATCGGCCTCGCCGCGTCACAGGTCGACGAGCATCGCCGTCTCATCGTCATCGACGTCAGCGAAGATCAGTCCCAGCCGCTGGTGCTGATCAACCCGGAATACACCCCGATCGGTGATGAACAGCAACCGATGCAGGAAGGCTGCCTGTCGATTCCTGAATATTATGCCGAAGTCCCGCGCTACCTGAAGGTACGACTCAAGGCTCAGGACCGCAACGGCGATGCCTACGAACTGGAAGCCGATGGCCTGCTGGCACATTGCATCCAGCACGAGCACGACCACCTGCAAGGCAAGCTGTTCGTCGACTACCTCTCCCCGCTCAAGCGTGATCGGGTGATGAAGAAGATGCAGAAGCGTCACAAGCTGCAAGAAGCCTGATCCCTCACGCTCGGCCACACGGCCGATATTGAGCGCATGGCGGCACCGCACGAAGGCCGAGGGCATCCCCTCGGCCTTCGTGCGGTTACTGGTCCATCAGCCGCGCCTGTCGCGCTGGCCGTCCTGCCGCAACCGTCAGCACCTTGAGCACGGCCGCCTCCGTGCTCCTATATGAGTCATAGCACATGTCGAAAGCCCTGCGCATCGCCTTTGCCGGCACCCCCGATTTCGCCGCCGAGTGTCTGTCCGCCCTGCTGGGCAGTCGCCACGAGATCATCAGTGTCCACACCCAGCCTGATCGCCCCTCCGGGCGTGGTCGCAAGCTGACCCCGGGCCCCGTCAAGCAGCTGGCGCTCCAGCACGATATCCCCGTCCATCAGCCGCTCAACTTCAAGGACGAGGCCGATCGTCAGATTCTGCGCGACCTCGAGGCCGACATCATGGTGGTGGTGGCCTACGGGCTGATCCTGCCGCAGGCGGTGCTCGATATTCCGCGTCTGGGCTGCCTGAACATCCACGCCTCTCTGCTGCCGCGCTGGCGCGGTGCCGCGCCGATCCAGCGTGCCATCGAAGCCGGTGACAGCGAATCCGGCGTCACCATCATGCAGATGGATGCCGGCCTGGATACCGGTGACATGCTGCTGATCCGCCGCACCCCGATCACCGCCAGCACCACCGGTGGCGAGCTGCACGATGCGCTGGCAGCCCAGGGTGGCGAGGCCATCGTCACGGCTCTCGACGCCATCGCCGCCGGCGACCTGCCCGCGACCCGCCAACCGGATGAGGGCGTGACCTACGCCGCCAAGCTCTCCAAGGCCGAGGCCGAACTCGACTTCACCCGCCCTGCCGCCGAGCTGGACGCGCGCATCCGCGCCTTCAATCCGTGGCCGGTGGCCTGGACACGCCTTGAAGGCGAGCCGCTGCGCCTGTGGATGTCCCGCACCGGCGAGCAACGCCTCACCGACAGCGTGACGCCCGGCACCCTTCTGGCGCCCGGCAAGGATTGCCTGCGCATCGCCTGCGGCGATGGCCATGAGGTGCTCGAGATCACTCGCGCCCAGCTGCCCGGCGCCAAGCCGCTGTCCGTCAAGGACCTGCTCAATTCCCGTGCTGCGCGCTTCCCCGAGGGCCTCGTCCTCGGCGCAGATCACGCCCCTGATACCGATTCCCAGACCGAGACTTCCGCATGAGCCAGTCAGACAACCCGTCCTCCAAGGGCAACGGCAAGAAGCGCAACTCCCTGCCGCCGGCCCGCAGCAAGGGCGGCGCTCACAAGCATGGCGGCGCCCGTCGCAAGCCTGACAATGCACCGGCCTCGCCGGGCGCTGCGGTGCGTGTCGCGGCTGCGCGGACGCTGGCCCCGGTGCTGGCCGCGCGTACCTCGCTGAACCTGGACAGCCTGCCGTCCGGCGTCGCCGGGCGTGACCAGGGCCTCTACAAGGCACTGTGCTTCGGCGTCTGCCGTCAGTTGCCGCGTCTGGATGCCTTGGCGGGCAAGCTGCTGAAGTCGTCCTTCAAGTCGCAGGATCAGGACATCCACGCCCTGCTGCTGCTCGGCCTCTATCAGCTGCTGTACATGCGCATCGCCCCGCACGCCGCCGTCGGTGAGACCGCTGGCGCCGCACGCGGCCTGGGCAAGGGCTGGGCCACCGGCGTGCTCAACGCCTGCCTGCGTCGTTTCCAGCGTGAGCAGGAAGCGCTGGAAGCCGAGGTCGACAAGGACCCCGCCGTCGCCCTGTCCCACCCCCAGTGGCTGCTGGATACCTTCCAGCGCAACTGGCCGGACGACTGGCAGGCCATCGCCGAGGCCAACAACGCCCAGGCGCCGATGACGCTGCGCGTCAATGTCGCCGCCATCAGCCGCGACGACTACCTCGCCCAGCTGGCGGAAGCCGAGATCGAAGGCGTGGCCTGCCCGTTCGCCGAGCACGGCATCACCCTGACCAGCGCCTGCGACGTCAGCGCCCTGCCGGGCTTCGAGGAAGGCCTGGTCAGCGTGCAGGATGAAGCGGCGCAGCTGGCCGGCCAGCTGCTGGCGCCGGCCGTGACGGCCATCAACGCCGAGGGTGAAGGCGTGCGCCTGCTGGATGCCTGCACCGCGCCGGGCGGCAAGCTGGCGGACATGCTGGAGCGCTTCCCGGGCCTGGACGCCACCGCCATCGACATCGACGGCGAGCGCCTCGAGCGCGTGGAAGAGACGCTGGAGCGTCTGGAGCTTGGTGCCGGCGTCGTGTGTGCCGATGCCAGCGAACGCGACTGGTGGGACGGCGAAGCCTTCGACGTCATCCTGCTCGACGCACCCTGCTCTGGCAGTGGCGTCATCCGTCGTCACCCGGACATCAAGCTGCTGCGTCGCCCGAACGACATCGGCGATCTGGCGCGCCTGCAGGGCAAGCTGCTGGCCAATCTGTGGGGCATGCTCAAGCCCGGCGGCACCCTGGTCTACGGCACCTGCTCCATCATCACCCAGGAAAACGCCCGCGTGATAGACCGCTTCCTGGCCGCGACACCGGACGCCAAGGCCGAGACCATCAAGGCCGACTGGGGCCGTGTCTCCGGTGCTGGCCGCCAGATGCTGCCGCAGGTCAATGGTCACGACGGCTTCTACCTGGCCCACATCACCAAGGCCAGCGCCTGATCACAGCCAGGTGAGCCGTGTCGGCGCGACGTCCGTGGTGACATGAGACGCCACGCCTGACATTCCCGGACAGCCGCGCCCCGACTCTCGGGGCGCGGCTGTCTTCCGTCCTGGCACTGGTTTATCCTGTGCCGACTGAGCAACAGCGGACGAGCCGGACATGAAAATCATCATTCTGGGCGCAGGTCAAGTCGGCGGTACGCTCGCCGAACACCTGGCCCATGAAGAAAATGACATCACGGTGGTGGATACCGACAGCGAACGGCTGCGCGAGCTGCACAACCGACTCGACATCCGCACTGTCACGGGGCCGGCGAGCTATCCGCAGATCCTGCGGCAGGCGGGTGGCGAGGATGCCGACATGCTGATCGCGGTGACCAACTCTGACGAGGTCAACATGATCGCCTGTCAGATCGCCCATAGCCTGTTCCACACGCCGACCAAGATCGCGCGTGTGCGCTCGACCGCCTATCTGACCCGCAAGGGCCTGTTCTCGCATGACGCCATCCCGGTCGATGTGCTGATCAGCCCCGAGCAGGTGGTGACGGACCACATCCGCCGCCTGATCGAATACCCCGGTGCCCTGCAGGTGCTCGACTTCGCCAATGGCGTCGCCCAGCTGGTCGCGGTGAAGGCCTATTACGGCGGGCCGCTGGTCGGTCAGGAGCTCGGTTTCCTGCGTCGCCACATGCCCAACGTGGATACTCGCGTCGCCGCCATCTATCGTCGCAACCGTCCGATCATCCCGCGCGGTGACACCGTGATCGAGGCCGATGATGAGGTGTTCTTCATCGCGGCACGCAAGGACATCCGCACCGTGATGGGCGAGCTGCGACGCGTCGATCGCAACTTCCGCCGGGTGGTGATCGCCGGTGGCGGCCATATCGGTGAGCGTCTGGCCGAGACGCTGGAGCACAGTCATCAGGTCAAGATCATCGAGCACTCGCTGGCGCGTTGCACCGACCTTTCCGAGCGCCTCGATCGCACCGTGGTCCTGCACGGCAGCGCCACCTCCAAGCGTCTGCTGCTGGAGGAGAACATCGAGGATTGCGACATCTTCTGCGCGCTGACCAACGACGACGAGGTCAACATCATGTCGTCGATGCTGGCCAAGCGGCTCGGTGCCAAGAAGGTACTGACGCTGATCAACAACGCGGCCTACGTGGACCTGGTGCAGGGCGGCGAGATCGACATCGCCATCTCGCCCCAGCAGGCGACCATCGGCGGCCTGCTGACCCACGTGCGAAAGGGTGACATCGTCAATGTCCACTCGCTGCGCCGTGGTGCGGCGGAGGCCATCGAGGCCATCGCCCACGGCGATGAGCGCTCCTCCAAGGTGGTGGGCCGACGCATCGAGGATATCAACCTGCCGGAGGGCACCACCATCGGTGCCGTGGTACGCGGCAAGGAAGTGCTGGTGGCGCATCATGACCTGGTGGTGGAATCCAACGACCACGTCATCCTGTTCGTGGTCGACAAGCGTCGCATCCGCGAGGTGGAGCGTCTGTTCCAGGTCGGGTTGACCTTCTTCTGATGCCGGCCTCCATGACTTCCGCCCCGCGCCCGCCCCGAACGTCACTCGGCGGCCTCGCCACGCTGCGCCTCTCTCAGGGAGGCGCCGCATGAGCCTACGCGTGATCTCTCGCATCCTCGGTATCCTGCTGATGCTGTTCAGCCTGACGCTGGTGCCGCCAATGCTGATCTCGAGGGTCTTCGAGGACGACACCCTGAGCGCCTTCGCCGTGGCGATGGGCATCACCCTGCTGACCGGTTTCGCGCTCTTCTACCCCAATCGGCACGCCCGCAAGGAGCTGCGCAACCGCGATGGCTTCCTGATCACGGTGCTGTTCTGGACCGTGCTGGGGGCCTTCGGTTCGCTGCCCTTCCTGCTCGCCGAAGACCCGAACCTGACCATCATCGATGCCATGTTCGAGTCGTTCTCGGGGCTCACCACCACCGGCGCCACGGTGATGACGGGGCTCGACCTGCTGCCCCACTCCATCCTCTACTATCGCCAGCAGCTGCAATGGCTGGGCGGCATGGGGATCGTGGTACTGGCGGTGGCGATCCTGCCGACACTCGGCATCGGCGGCATGCAGCTCTACCGCACCGAGATTCCCGGCCCGCTGAAGGACTCCAAGCTGACGCCGCGCATCACCGAGACGGCCAAGGCGCTGTGGTACATCTACGCCGCGCTGACACTGGTGTGCTTCGCCAGTTACTGGGCGGCCGGCATGAGCTGGTTCGATGCCCTGGGCCACAGCTTCTCGACCGTCGCGGTCGGTGGCTTCTCGACCCACGACGCCAGCATCGGCTACTTCGACTCCGCCAGCATCGAGATGATCTGCGTGTTCTTCATGGTGGTGTCCTCGATCAGCTTCGGCCTGCACTTCGCCGCCTGGCGCGAGGGCCGCATCAGCCATTATCTGTGCGACCCGGAGACACGCTTCTTCCTGATCCTGCTGCTGATCCTGACCTGCGTCACCATCGCCGGCCTGCTGCTCACCGGCAGCTACGATGACAGCAAGGCGCTGCGCCACGGCCTGTTCGAAGCCGTCTCGGTGGCCACCACCACCGGCTTCGGCGTCGCCGATTTCACCGGCTGGCCGGGTGTCTTGCCGATGATGCTGTTCATCGCCGCCTTCATCGGTGCCTGCTCCGGGTCCGCCGGTGGCGGCATGAAGGTCATCCGCATCCTGCTGATCCTCAAGCAGGGCGTGCGCGAGATCCATCGTCTGATCCACCCCAATGCCATCCTGTCGGTCAAGGTCGGCAAGATGCGCATCTCCGAGGGTGTCGCTGAAGCGGTGTGGGGCTTCTTCTCCGTCTACCTGATGCTGTTCGTGCTGATGATGCTGGGCATGCTGGCCACCGGGCTTGACCAGGTGACGGCGTGGTCAGCGGTCGGCTCGGCGCTCAACAATCTGGGGCCGGGGCTGGGTGAGGTCGCGACCCACTACGGCGATATCCCGGGGGCCGCCAAGGGCATCCTGATCCTCGCCATGCTGCTGGGGCGCCTGGAGATCTTCACCATTCTGGTGCTGTTCACGCCGGCCTTCTGGCGGCGCTGACAGCCGCCAGCGTGCCGAGAGCATCACCTTGAACGCAAACGCCCCCGCCGGAGGACTCCGACGGGGGCGTTTTCATTGTGGCGCTTCGACTATGACTCGCCGGTAGTGGCGTCACGGCGCGCCAGCAGGCGGCGCATCGGCGCGGTCGGCTCCAGCACATAGTGGATGCGGCTGGCACGATAGCAGTCGTTGAAGGCGTCGAAGTAGTCATCCAGCACGCTGGCCGCGTTCTCCTCCCCCGCCTGACGCAGCAGCTCCGCCGCCACTTCCGCCGTGCACAGGTGCGCCTCGGAGGCAGGCTTGCGCAGGTGATAGCGGGTCAGGCGCTGAGTGTGCAGCGGCAATACCGGCAGGCCGTCCAGATAGGGGCTCTTGCGGAAGATGCGTCGCGCCTGACGCCAGGTGCCATCGAGCAGGATGAACACCGGAATGCGCGCCTCGCCACTGGCGGTATGCGTCGCCACATCGGCGCCGACGCCGGCGATGGCATTCACGTCGACCACGCGGTCGGCGTAGTCGGGCTGGTCATCCGGGAAGATGATGAAGGGCTGATAGCGCTCATCTTCCAGCAGCGCCAGCAGGCGCGGGTCCGGCTCGACGCGATACCAGCTGAAGACCTCGGTGCCCGCCAGCACATCCGAGATCAGGCGCCCGGTATTGGTCGGCTTGTAATGTTCCAGCGGATGGGTGATCAGCCAGAACTTGATCCGCGACTCGGCGGTGACCTGATAGGGACACAGGCAATTGAGCCTGGGCAGGCGGCACGCCTCACAGCGAATCACCTGACTGCCGCGCGCCTTGAACTCGCGGCGCGGATGCCGTCCGTGCCACGCCTCCGGCTCGCCACTGGGCAGCGTGGTGATGCCACTGCCTTCGCCTGGCGCGACGGTATCGATTGCCACAGCGTCGCCATCGACGCTGGAGGCGACAGCGGAAGCAGATTGAGGCGCACAGGCGGCGATATCGTCGCCATCAGCCGGCGGGGGGCGGGAATCACACATGATGAGCAGTCAGAACCAAGGAAAAAGGGACGCGCATTCTAGCATGCGCGTCCCTTTCTCCCATTCTTCTGTCCCGACTCAGGTTGCCGATTCGCGGGATCAGACCTCGTAGCGGTGCTTGCTGCCGGTCACGAACTTGGGCGGACGACGCTTCCAGTAGCCTGCCAGCAGCGACCCCGAGACGTTGTGCCAGATGGAGAAGATCGCCCCCGGCAGCGCCGCCGTGGCGGAGAAGAACTGACTGGCCAGTGACGCCGCCAGGCCGGAATTCTGCATGCCGACCTCGATGGCGATGGTGCGCGAAGTGCGTTCATCCAGCCCGAACAGACGCGACAGGCCATAGCCGGCGCTCAGGCCGATGGCATTGTGTGCCACGACCGCCAGCGCGACCAGCGGGCCCAGCGTGGCGAGGCGCCCGACGTTGAGCGAGACCACGATGGCGATGATCAGCACGATGGCCAGCATGGCCAGACTCGCCAATGCCGACTCCCACTCGCGGATCAGATCACGCGCGAAGTGGTGCACGACCACGCCGAGCACGATGGGGGCGACCACCAGCTTGGCGATGCTCAGCAGCATGCCGCTGACCGGCACGTTGATATCGGTGCCCAGCAGCCACCAGGTCAGCAGCGGCGTCATCACGATGGAGAGCAGCGTCGAGGCCATGGTCATCGAGACCGATAGCGCCACGTGTCCGCCAGCAAGCCAGGTCATCACGTTGGAGGAGGTTCCCCCTGCCGTGGCGCCGACCAGCACCATGCCCACCGTCAGCGCCGGGTCCAGCCCCAGCAGACGCGCGATCAGGAAGGCGGCCAGCGGCATCACGCTATATTGCAGCAGCAACCCGAGCGCGATCGGGCCGGGGCGACGTGCCACGCGTATGAAGTCGTCACGCGACAGGGTCAGGCCCATGGCGAACATGATCAGCGCCAGCAGAGGCTGAATGGTGTCCTTGAGCGCCACGAACGGCGTCGGAGCCACCACGGCGATGCCGGCAAAGACCAGCGCCCACAAGGGGAAGAAACGATTCAGCGTCTCGAACATGCTTTTCACTTTTCGGTCGCCCGGGGCATCGATTTCCCGGAAATTGCTGGCCCGCCTCCCATGGCAGGCCTGAAGGCGCGCATCATAACGTATCAGGCAGCCCCAGGTGGCCCTGATACAACCAATGGCGCACAAGGCGCGGTACCGCCTGACCGGCACTTTCGGCCAGCGGCAGCACGCCGGGCTCGGCCAGTTCATCGGCATTCGGGTCGACCAGCACGATGGGGGCATCCAGCGGTGCTGCTGCATAGAGGTTGGACGCCGGCATGACCTTGAGCGAGGTGCCGACGATCAACAGCAGGTCCGCCTCGGCGGCGATCTCCTCGGCGACCGCGTAGAGCGGCACCGCCTCACCGAACCACACCACGTCCGGACGCAGCTGACTGCCCTTGTCACACAGGTCCCCGAGGCGAATGCCGCCACGCGGCAAGGGATAGCGCAGGCCGTGGTCGACGCTGGAGCGCGCCTTGAGAATCTCGCCATGCAGATGCACGACCTCGCGCGAGCCCGCTCGCTCGTGGAGGTCGTCGATGTTCTGGGTGATGACCGAGACGCGAAAGCCGTGCTGCTCCAGCTCAGCCAACGCCTTGTGGGCCGCGTTGGGCCTGGCGCGGCGTACCTGGGTGCGGCGGTCATCGTAGAAGCGCAGCACCTGCTGGGGGTCGCGTCGGAAGGCCTGCGGTGTCGCGATGTCTTCCAGGCGATGCTCTTCCCACAGGCCATCCTCGGCGCGGAAGGTGCGCAGGCCGCTCTCGGCGCTGATGCCGGCGCCACTCAACACGACCAGATGGCGTCCGTGACGTGCACCGGGGTCCTTGAAGCCTTCACTCATCTAGCACTCTCTCTGGCGTTGGACAGGATCGAACAGCGGGCATGGCGATCACACTCAGTCATCGATGAAGTCCTGACTGCGATCGATACCGAAGCGCCGCTTGTTGCGATAGGGATAGACATCGATCACGCGCCCTTGCGCGATGGCGTCCTGCAGGCCACGCCACCAGCTGGCCTGGAAGATCTCGGGATGCAGCTCATAGAACAGCTTGCGCAGCTGGAGATCGGCAAACAGGAAGGGGCCGAACTCCTCGGGGAAGATGTCGTTGGGCCCCACCGAATACCAGGGCTCGCTGGCCAGTTCCTGCTCAGGGTAACGTGCCTCGGGAATCTCACGGAAGTTGCACTCGGTCAGGTAGCTGATCTCGTCGTAGTCATAGAAGACCACCCGCCCGTGGCGCGTGACGCCGAAGTTCTTGAGCAACATGTCGCCGGGGAAGATGTCAGCGGCAGCCAACTGCTTGATCGCATTGCCATAATCATTGAGCACCGCGCGGGTTTCCTCGGCGTCACACTCCTCGAGATACAGGTTGAGCGGCGTCATCATGCGCTCGGTATAGCAGTGACGGATCAGCACCTTGTTGCCGCGCAGGCTGATCGACGAGCTGCACACCTCCAGCAACTCTTCGAGGCAGGCCGGGTCGAAGTGGTCCTTGCCGACGGTGAAGTTCGAGAATTCCTGCGTATCGGCCAGTCGCCCGACCCGATCATGGCGTTTGACCAGACGGTACTTCTCGCGCACCTGATCACGACTCATGTCCTTGCCGGGGGCGAAGCGGTCCTTGATCAGCTTGAACACCAGCCGGTAACTGGGCAGCACGAAGACCGCCATCACCATGCCGCGCACGCCGGGCGCGATGATGAACTGATCGGAGCGACTCGCCACATGCTGGTTGAGGCCACGGAACAGCTCGGTCTTGCCATGCTTGTAGAAGCCGATGGCGGCGTACAGCTCGCCGATGGGCTTCTCGGGCATCAGGGTCTGCAGGAACCCGACCACCTCGCTGGGCACTTCGATCTCGACCTGGAAATAGGCCCGCGTGAAGGAGAAGATGATCGAGACCTCTTCCGGCTCGATGATCACGGTATCCAGATAGACGCCATCGCGCTCGGTATGCAGCACCGGCAACACCAGCGGCAGGGTCTGGCCGCCACCCTCGATGCGCCCGACCAGATAGGCCCCCTTGTTGCGATAGAAGACGCTGCGCAGCATCTCGAAGGCGGCGTCCGGCGCATCGCGCACCGCCTCAGGCAGCGTCGCGAGCAACATCTCGGCGCCCAGCGTCACATCGCGCCCCTGATGCTCGAAGGCGATCCCCAGCGGCGCCTCGTTGAGCACGGATTCGAGTGCCCCGGCCCAGTCACCCTCGACCGGCACACGATGACTGATGCTCAAGCCGGAATGGCGTGCCGGCCCCTGGCGAGATGGCGAGACGAACATCCAGTCATCGCGGATGTGACGATGGGAAAACACGCTGCAGAAGATGGAGTTGTAGAAGGTCTCGGCTAGCTTGTAGTCGAGGCGTTGATCGATCAGCGCCATGTACTGCCGCTTGGCCTCACCCCACAGGGTGCACTCGCACAGGCGGTCGGGCTCGAAGGCGCGCTCCAGCCGCTCCATGGTGGCGGCGACCTTCTCGTCGTAGAGGTTGATACGCGCGGCGGAGGCCTGCTGGGCCTCACGCCAGTCTGCCTCGATGAAGCGTCGCCGCGCATCACTGGAGATCTGCTTGAAGCGTGATCGATATTCATCGAAGCCATGCAACACGGTCGCCGCCAGTCGCTGGCCCTGCTGGCCATTGCCGCGCTCGTCACTGTCCACATCATTGCCCATCGCCGCCTCCCTGCCCTTCAGTCACCTGACATGACCAAAGCATGCGGACTGTCGCGCCAGCAAGCGAGACGACAATGGTCGCGGGCCTTCAACCCTGACTCACGCTAGGTGCGCCATCCACCAGGGCCGGGAAGGCAGCGGACCACCTGAAACGCAGAACGCCACCCCGCAAGCGAGGTGGCGTTCATGATGTCTGAGAATGGCCAGGGGCGCGTGGCTTACAGCTCATGCCCCAGCGAGGCCGCCGAGTCGGCCAGCGGCTTGACGCGGCGCTCGGCCTCGAACAGGTCATCGGCCATGCCGGCCTGCTCGGAACTCATGTCCAACGCATCGATGCGCGAGGCCTGGAAGCGGTCACGCTGCTCATCCAGGCCGGCGAAATCGAACAGGTCACGGTCTGCCAGATGTGACGGCGCCACCGAGGTGACGGCATGGAACATGGTTTCCAGCCGCCCCGGATGCTTCTTCTCCCAGTCCTGCAGCATCTCCTTGACCACCTGACGCTGCAGATTCTCCTGTGAACCGCACAGGTTGCAGGGAATGATCGGAAACTCGCGGGCGTTGGAATAGGCCTCGATATCGGACTCACGGCAGTAGGCCAGCGGGCGAATCACGATATGGCGCTGGTCATCGGAGAGCAGCTTGGGCGGCATCGTCTTGAGCTTGCCACCGAAGAACATGTTCAGGAACAGCGTCTCGAGGATGTCGTCGCGGTGGTGGCCGAGGGCGATCTTGGTCGCGCCGATCTCGGCGGCGAAGCCATACAGCGAGCCGCGACGCAGGCGCGAGCACAGCCCGCAGGTCGTCTTGCCCTCCGGCACCTTCTCCTTGACGATGGAATAGGTATCACGCTCGAGGATGTGGTACTCGACGCCGACCGACTCGAGCCATGCCGGCAGCACATGCTCCGGAAAGCCGGGCTGCTTCTGGTCGAGATTCACTGCCACCAGCGTGAACTGCACCGGCGCATTGCGCTGCAGGTTCATCAGGATATCCAGCATGGTGTAGGAATCCTTGCCCCCGGACAGGCACACCATCACCTTGTCACCATCACGGATCATGCCGTAATCGGTGATGGCGGTACCGACATTGCGCCGCAGGCGCTTCTGCAACTTGTTCAGTTCGCGCTTGGCAGTGGCCGCATCAGTGGGGCTGGACGAAAGCTCGCTATCGGGTGTGAACATGGGGCATCAGGCTGGCAGTTTGGAAGGGCGCACAGTCTAGCATTGGCCAGTAGACGGTCACAGAGGCAGCGTGCTTCAGGCGGGGGCGCCTGCCAGTGTCGGGCCAGGTGGCGTGACGCCGACGCAAGATACGCCAACGCCCGCTGTCAGCGGGCGTTGGCGTGTGGCATGCGCCGTGGGGAACAGCGGCGCTTGCGCGGGCTTCCTGCAAGCTAGAAAAGGCGCAGGCTAGAACAGGCGCAGCACTTCCAGATAGCGGATCACCACCCCGCCCAGCATCACGAGGATACCGAAGCGTTGCAGTCTGAATTCAAGCGCAGTGAGCGCAAGCTTGCGTGACCAGAACATCAGCACACCGCGCATGTCCTGTGTCCGGCGAATATAGAGGCCGTAGGCAAACAGCACGATGGCCAGGCCAAGAATCAACAGCGTATTGGTCGCGATCAGCATGTCGCACCTCGTGGGCAAGTACCCCTGAGTCATAAGGAAGGCAATCGCGGGCGGATGCCTTATCTGAAGCCGGGCCCCGAGCAGATGCTCGGGGCCCGACAGTCATCACCTGGCGCAGTGATGACGATCCTGAAGAGAATGATTCCGTCCTCAGGCCTGACAGAGGCTGGCTGACAGCAGGTCCGTATCACGCATGGCCTTTGCTCGCTGTCGCCGCTTCATTATGGTTATCAAAGCTGCTCGGTATTGCATCCTGCATGGCTTGGCCATCCTGCTGGCCGGTAGTGCACTGGCGTGTAATCAGAGTCGACCTCTCGCCGCAGTGGGCGTGTCGTATGGGTGCCAGTGTGGACAAAGGCAGTGAGCCGGGCCATTGGACATTCCGGCAACAGACCTTGGAATAATAGCCTTGAGGATGATGTCAGCTGATGAGACGTCTGATACCGGGCCTGACACTCATCCAGCGCCTACCCACGCACCTGCCAGAGCCCCTGACATAAGCCCCTGCCAGAGCACCTGCCATAAGTTCCTGACATAAGCCCCGCTCAGGCCTGGCTGGCCAGCGAGGGCGACAGCGGTGCCTGCATCAGGCGCTGCGCCATCAGCGCACTGGTCACGGCGTCCCCCAGCGCGCTGTGGCGACCGATCACCGGCACGCCCAGGGCATCTGCCATCGCCTCGAAACGCAGGTCCGGGGCGGCATCCGGCTGCTCATGCTTGCAGCGCCGGGCGTAATCGCGCGCCAGATCATGACGCTGGTTGGGCAGATCAAAGCCGAAGCGTGGCCGCAGGTGACGGTTGATCACCGCGACATCGAAGTCGATGCACCAGCCCACCAGCGGACGATTGCCGATGAACTCCAGCAGTTGTCGCAGCGCATCCCCCAGCGCTTCTCCCCCATGCAGATCGATACCGCGCAGGCGGTGGATGCGGATCGAGTCGCCCTGCAGCCCTTGCGGGCATTGCAGATAGAGCGACAGAGCGCTGGAGGTATGGATATGGCGCGCATCGAAACGCACCGCCGCCAGCGAGACCAGCTCGGCGTGGCCGACATCGAGACTGGTGGTCTCGCAGTCCAGCGCCACACGCTCCCCGCCCCGCTCGGCGGCATGCCAGGGACGAAAGAGCTCGGCAAACTCGCCCTGCGCATGACGACGACGATCACTGGCGCGTCTCAGTTGTTCGAACATGCCACCTCCCCTCGGCCCTGAGGCCGGTTCAGTATTCCAGGTGATAACGATGTGACAGCCGCTGCTTGAAGTCCTTGACCCGACTCAGGGCATCGCGCAATAGATCACGCTCCAACGAGGACAACGACTGGGTGATGATCAGGTTGCGACTCCCCGCCTCCCGCGCCGCCGTGGTCTTGTCCTGGCCATCCTTTCGCGAGTCGCTGGCCCCGCCGACGGCAGCGCCATGTTCGTCCTCTTCCAGATGGCGCAGCTGCTGGCGCAGACGCAACTCGGCAAACAGCGACAGTGCCTCGGCAAGATCGGCGCTGTCGCTGGCCTCGATACGCCCATCACTGACCAGCGCCTCAAGCCGCGCGAAGGTGCCGGTGGCCATCACTCCGCGTTCCAGCGCCATGGTGCGAACGCCATGCACGATGGGGAAGATGCCGCCCTTCTTGATATCGATGCCGTGTCGCGGCGAGCGCAAGGAGCCGAACAGCGTCAGCGGGGTCGAGAAATGCAGCGCCGGGCGCGCGAAATGCGACAGCAGCAGCTCATCGCGCGTGGCATGACTCACCAGGTGGCCGCGCAAGCTGTCGACCAGCGCTTCATTGCCGCCGCTGGCGCGCGCATCGAAGACGATGGCCAGATTCATCAGCGCCTCGCCATCGCGTCCGGCGCACCAGCGCGCGATCTTGCCGCGCCAGCGCGACTCGGTGGCGACCCACTCCGGATTGGAGACCATGATGTTGCCCGGGCATGGTGGATAGCCGAGACCCGCCAGGGCGTCACTGAAGCGCTGCAGGGTGTCCTCGTTTTCGGGCCACTGGTGGCCATCGGCGATGATCAGCCCATTGTCCTGATCGGTCTTGAGGATCTGTTCGCCGCGCCCTTCGCTGCCCATCAGCATCAGGCAACTCGAGGCCCGGTGTTCCTCCGCCACCAGCATGGCGAAGGTGCGCTCGATCAGGCGCCCGTTGAGCGCACTCAACAGCGCCATGGCATGGCGCATGTGGACTCCCTGCATCGCCAGCGCCCTGACCATTTCCGGCAGACGCGCACTGGCCTGCTCAAGCGCCGCCATGTCAGAGGCGCGCTCGATCTCGAGACTCACCAGCTGACTGCGATTGGAGAAGAACCCCAGCACGTCGGTCAGCTCGATGACCCCGACGACCGCCGCGTCAGGCGTCAGGCGCTCCTTGACCACGACCCGCGCGACCCGGTGGCGGGTCATCTGCACCAGCGCCTGGAACAGATATTCCTCCGCCGTGACCGCCACCAGCGCAAAGCTGCCCAGCGAGGCGAGCGGATGGTTGGCAGCCAAGCCCTGGATCACCAGCGCATTGAGCAGGTCCGTGCGTGTCACCACGCCCTGACGGCCCTCGACAGAGATGATCAGACTGTCCGCCCCCGCCGTCTGCATGGCCTTGACGCCCTGCTCGATACTGGCGCTGGCCGCCAGCTTGAGCGGCGGACGCATGCAGTCCATCACCCGCGCCAGCATGAAGCCCGCCTGGTCGCGACTCGCGCCCTGACGGGTGTCACGCTGCGCCGCCAGCAGCCGCGCCTTGTCACTCAGGCTGTGCTGGAAGTACTCACCGAAGGCAGGACACTCGTCGCACAGCGAGAAGAACAGCTCTGCGGGCAGCTGGTAGCACAGCGTCTCCTGCTCGCAGACGAAGCGGGTGCGGCAATGGCCATTGAGCAGCGTCAGCGCCCCGAACAGGTCCCCCGCGGTGTAATGACCGATGCGCAGGCTGACCCAGGCATCAAGCCCCTCGCGCTGCGCCTTGTCGAGCGTGGCGGCATCCGGCAGTGCCGAATCAGCGGCCAGTTCCGCCACCTCGCCCTTGTGAATGATGTAGACCGCCTCACCGACGGCCCCCGGCACCAGCGGCTGCGCCAGTGCCTCGAAATAGTGAAGGTCCACCCCTTCGGCCAACCGTTGCCGAAGACGCTCATCCAGCAGACTGAACGGCGGCTCCTCGAACGCGATATCCACCAGTGACGCTTGCATGACAGCGACTCCCCTCTGCGCGTGCACCGCTGATCGATGCACGAGCCCTCAAACCACGAGGCCCCGCCTGCGGGTGCAAGACGGGGCTTCGGGAAACGGGGGCCTGTTCGCGCCGATGCTGCGTGCTGCGCGAACAGGCCCTGCTGCCTGAATCAGTGATCCACTGCTGTTCCGGCCCCGCGCGGAACACGAATGTCCTCGACGATATGCTGGATGTGCTCGGGCGGCGGCGGGGTCATCTTGCAGACGATGACCGCGACGACGAAGTTGAGCACCATGCCCAGCGAGCCGATCCCCTCCGGCGACACACCCAGCAACCAGTTCTCGGCGCTGTTGAGTTCCGGCGAGATGAACTTGAAGTAGACGATGTAGCTGAAGGTGAAGACCAGGCCGACCAGCATGCCCGCGATGGCACCTTCCTTGTTCATGCGCTTGGAGAAGATCCCCAGCAGGATGACCGGGAAAAAGCTCGATGCCGCAAGCCCGAAGGCAAAGGCCACCACCTGCGCCACGAAGCCTGGCGGATTGATGCCGAAGTAACCGGCGATCACGATGGCCACGGCCGCCGCCATGCGTGCCGCCATCAGCTCCTGCTTCTCGCTGATATCTGGTTTGAAGGTCTTCTTGAGCAGGTCATGCGAGATGGCCGACGAGATGACCAGCAACAGACCGGCCGCCGTCGAGAGTGCTGCCGCCACCCCACCCGCCGCCACCAGTGCGATGACCCATGCCGGCAGGTTGCCGATCTCCGGGTTGGCCAGCACGATGATGTCACGGTCGATGTAGACCTCGCTCTCGTTGTCGGTGGGCGTGTTGCTCACCAGACGCTGACCGTACTCACCGCGGGCCGCCTGGCTGTCGGCGCTGCCTTCGTAGCTCGGCTTGCCCGCGAAGGGATCACCGCCACGCATCTGGATGATGCCGTCGCCATTCTTGTCGACCCAGCCGATCAGCCCGGTGTTCTCCCAGTTGTAGAACCAGCCCGGCAGCTCCTCATAGGCCGTCTCGTTGACGGTCTCGACCAGATTCACCCGCGCGAAGGCACCCACGGCCGGCGCAGTGGTGTAGAGCAGTGCGATGAAGAACAGCGCCCAACCGGCGGAGATACGCGCATCCTTGACCGTCGGCACCGTGAAGAAGCGCACGATGACGTGGGGCAGGCCCGCAGTACCGCACATCAGCGCGGCGGTGATGAAGAAGACATCGATGGTGGACTTGGAACCCTCGGTGTACTCGCGGAAGCCGAGATCGGTCACCACCTGATCGAGCTTGTGCAGCAGATAGACGCCGGTGTCATTGCCCTGGGCATCGACCAGGGTGCCGCCGAAACCGGTCTGCGGCAGCACGTGGCCCGTCATCATGATCGACAGGAACACCGCCGGCACCAGGAAGGCGAAGATCAGCACACAGTACTGGGCCACCTGGGTATAGGTGATGCCCTTCATGCCGCCGAGTACCGCATAGAAGAAGACGATCGCCATGCCGATCACCACGCCGACGTTCACGTCCACCTCGAGGAAGCGCGCGAAGACGATGCCGGTACCGCGCATCTGGCCGGCGACATAGGTGAAGGAAATGAAGATGACGCAGACCACCGCCACGGTGCGCGCGACGCTGGAGTAGTAACGGTCACCGACGAAGTCCGGCACCGTGAACTTGCCGAACTTGCGCAGGTACGGCGCCAGCAGCATGGCCAGCAGGACGTAGCCGCCGGTCCAGCCCATCAGGTAGACGGAGGCGTCATAGCCGACATAGGCGATGATGCCCGCCATCGAGATGAACGAGGCCGCCGACATCCAGTCAGCGGCGGTCGCTGCCCCGTTGGCGATGGGGTGAACGCCACCCCCGGCGACATAGAATTCCTTGGTGGAACCGGCGCGCGACCACACCGCGATCCCGATATAGAGCGCAAATGACGCGCCCACGAACAGATAGGTCAGCAGTTGAACATCCATTGGCAGTGTCCTTGGCGATGTCGATCATATTGTTCTTATTCACACAACGGCGCGTCACGACGAGCGGCCTGTGCCCGGCGTGTCACTGACTCATTGCTCGTGAACATCGAAGCGCTCATCGAGCTTGTTCATCGAACGGGCATACAGAATGATCAGCGCAAGGAAGAAGTAGATCGCTCCCTGTTGCGCAAACCAGAAGCCCAGCTTGAAACCGAAGAACTGGATGTTGTTCAGCACGTCCACCAGCAATATCCCGCATCCATAGGACACCACGAACCAGACCACGAGATAGCCCATGATCAGTTTGATATTGGCGGACCAATACGCCTTGGCATTCGCTTCCTTCATGATGGTGTTCTCGCATTGTTATTGTGATTGGCGAAGTGGAGTGATTGGCGATCCAGAGATCGATGACCACCCGTCAGCGGATGATCCTTTCTCGGCGGTTGATGGGTATTTCCTGCGCCTTTCAAGGCATGACAGGAAACTTGGCGACTCGAATCTGACAGTAGACAAGGCCCTGCAACGTTGCAGGCTGACTTTAGTCGAGAATGTCAGTCACCCCTGATGGAGCAAAGTTGAGAACGATGCAATTCCTTTTAAATCAACAAGTTGATTCATATCCTAAAGATGCAATCCCTTGGTCTATTGGCCAAATGGGCGAAGAATGATCGGCGAAAGCTTCGGCGTATTGCGCGCATGACATTGGCCGATGCCAGCAAATAGGCCCGTTGTGCAGACGCCATTTACCGCTTCTTGAGGGCAGCCAGCGAGGCGTCTGCATGGCAATGGATGACACAGCCTCTTCCCCACGACTCTCAAGACGCCGAGTCTGTCATGCACAATGCTTGGGACTCGTGGCGGGGCTGCGTAGAATGGCGCTTCCAGAGAGGAGAGCGACATGTTCCAGGGTTGGTGGCTGATCGCAGTGGCACTCGCATATATCGCGGTGCTGTTCACGATTGCATGGCGGGGGGATCGCAACGCCAAGAAACACGGGTCGCCGAATCGGCGCCCAGCGGTCTACAGTCTGGGGCTTGCGGTCTACTGCACCAGCTGGACCTTCTACGGTAGCGTCGGGCAGGCCGCGACCAGCGGCTGGAGTTATCTGAGCATCTTCATCGGGCCGATTCTGGCCTGTCTGCTGTTCTGGCCGATCCTGCTCAAGATGATTCGGGTCGCCAAGCGCCAGAACATCACCTCGATCGCCGACTTCATCGCCTCGCGCTACGGCAAGACGCAGTCGCTGGCGGTGTTCGCCTCGCTGGTGGCCCTGGTCGGCACCCTGCCCTACATCGCCCTGCAGCTGAAGGCCGTCTCGAGTGCCTATCAGGTACTCACCGACACCAGCGATGTCACGCGAACCGCCTGGCTGGGCGATACCGCCTTCTATGTCGCGGCAATCATGGCACTGTTCGCCATCCTGTTCGGCACCCGCCATACCGACGCCACCGAGCACCATGTCGGCCTGTTGCAGGCGATCGCCTTCGAATCGCTGGTCAAGCTGGTCGCCTTCCTGACCCTGGGCGTCTATGTCACCTGGGGCATGTTCAATGGCCTGGGCGACCTGTTCACCAAGGCCGATACCTATCTGGAGCTGCAACAGCAGCTGGAGACCCAGACCTTCGGCACCGGCTTCTGGGCCCAGACGCTGCTGGCGATGCTGGCGATCTTCTGCCTGCCGCGTCAGTTCCACGTCGCGGTGGTCGAGAATACCCACCACGATGACGCCCGGCGTGCGCGCTGGATGTTCCCGATCTATCTGGTCGCCATCTCCTTCTTCGTGCTGCCGATCGCCGCCGCCGGCCTGACCATGTTCCCCGACGGTTCGGTGTCACCGGACAGCTTCGTGCTGGCGCTGCCGATGGCGGCGGACCAGACCTGGCTGACCCTGCTGACCTTCATCGGCGGCTTCTCCGCCGCCACCGGCATGGTGATCGTCGCCGCCGTCGCGGTCTCGATCATGATCTCCAACGAGATCGTGATTCCGCTGTTGTTCCGCCTGCGCTGGTTCGATACCGAGGCGCGCGACTACAGCCATATCGTGTTGCTGGCGCGCCGTCTGACCATCGTGATGATCCTGGCGCTGGCCTACGGCTTCTATCTGCTGATCGCCGAATACAGCACCCTCTCGGCCATCGGCTTGCTGTCGTTTGCCGCCGTCGCCCAGTTCGCGCCCTCGCTGATGGGTGGCCTCTACTGGAAGCGTGGCAACCGCCTCGGCGTCATCGTCGGCCTGAATGTCGGCTTCGCGGTCTGGGCCTGGACCCTGCTCGTGCCGGCACTGGCACAGGCGGGTCTGATGCCGGCCGAGATCGTCAACCAAGGGCCGCTGGGCATCGACTGGCTGTCGCCGCATGGCCTGTTCGGCTTCCGCTTCAATGACCCGCTGACCCACGGCGTGATGCTGTCGCTCGGCCTGAACCTGTTCTGCTACATCTTCGTCTCGCAGATGACGCCGCAGCGCGTGGTCGAGCGCATCCAGGCCTCACTGTTCGTCGACAGTGTCGAGACCCGCCAGACCAGCGTCTCGCGCCCCTGGACCGGCTCCACCTCCGTCTCGGACCTGCGCGTCCTGTGCGAACGCTTCCTGAGCCACGAGCAGGTCGAGCGCGCCTTCGAGGACTACGCACGCCGCAGCGGCCAGCCGCTGGAGCTGCATGCACGCGCCTCCATCGACCTGATCCAGTTCACCGAACGCTTCCTGGCCTCGGTACTCGGCGCCTCCTCGGCACGCATCGTCGTCAACTCGGCGCTGCAGGGTCGCGGCATCGGCATCTCGGATGTCATCTCCATCGTCGATGAAGCCTCGCAGGTGCTCGAATTCAACCGCGCCCTGCTGCAGGCGACCATCGAGAACATCCACCAGGGCATCAGCGTGGTCGACCAGCACATGCGCCTGGTGGTGTGGAACCAGCGCTACCTGGACATGTTCCGCTTCCCTGACAACCTGATCCGGGTCGGCGCGCCCATCGATCGCATCTTCCGCTACAACGCCCACAACGGCGAATACGGCCCGGGCGACCCCGAAGAGCACGTCGATCAATTGCTGGATGCCATCCGCAACGGCGAGCCGCACCGCTACGTGCGCTATCGCCAGGATGACAGCGTGATGGAGATCCAGGGCAATCCGATGCCCGGTGGCGGCTTCGTCTACACCTACCAGGACATCACCCAGCAGAAGCGCACCGAAGAGGCGTTGATCCGCTCGGAAAACAACATCCGCATCTACACCGACAACGTGCCGGCGCTGATCGCCTACTTCGACAAGGAGTGTCGCTACCTCTTCACCAACCGTGCCTATGAAGCGGTGATGGGCATCGACCGTACCGCCGTGATCGGCGAGCCCGCCGAAGAAGCGATGCCGGAAGACATCTATCGCCAACGCGCGCCGTGGATGACGCGCGCGCTGTCCGGTGAGCGGGTCTCCTTCGAGATCTCGCTGGAAGCCCCGGAAGGCGGTGTGCGCTACATGCTGGTCACCTATACGCCGCACTTCAGCACCAAGGGCAACATCCTCGGCTTCTTCGCGCTCTATCAGGACATCACCGAGCGACGCCTGGCGGAGATCGCCCTCAAGGAGACCAACGAGAACCTGGAGGAGCGCGTGCGCGTGCGTACCCAGGAGCTGTCACAGGTCAACGAGGCCCTGCGCACCGAGAACCGCGTGCGCGCCGAGGCCGAGCAGGCACTGCGTCAGGCCAAGCAGCTGGCCGAGGATGCCAACGCCTCCAAGACTCGCTTCCTGGCCGCGGCCAGCCACGACCTGCTGCAGCCACTGAATGCGGCGCGTCTGTTCACCTCTGCCCTCGCCCAGCAGGTCGAAGGCGAGATGAAGACCACCACCAATCACATCGACAACTCGCTGCAGGCCGCCGAGGAACTGCTCAGCACCCTGCTCGACATCTCCAAGCTGGATGCCGGGGCACTGGCGCCACGCCGCAGCGTGTTCCGTCTCTCCGACATCCTCAAGCCGCTCAAGGCCGAGTTCGAGGTGATGGCGGAAGACCGCGGGCTGGACCTGAAAGTGGTGATGACGCAGCTGGCGGTGGATTCCGACGGCCAGATGCTCAGACGCATCGTGCAGAACTTCCTCTCCAACGCGGTGCGCTATACCCGCCAGGGCCATGTCCTGCTGGGCTGCCGCCGTCTGGGCGATCGCATTCGCATCGAGGTCTGGGACACCGGCCCCGGCATTCCCGAGTCGAAGCTGACCGAGATATTCCAGGAATTCCGGCGTCTCGATCAGACCGAGCGTCACAAGGAAAGCGAGAAGGGTCTCGGCCTGGGACTGTCGATCGCCGAACGCATGAGCCGGGTGCTCGACCACCCGATCACGGTGCGCAGTTGGGTCGGCATCGGCACCGTCTTCGCCGTCAGCGTGCCGATCAGCAAGGAGCTGCCGGCGGCCGAGCTGCCGGATGCCGTCCCGGCTCGCAAGCGCGCCGGCAACAAGCTGACCGGCACTCGCGTCCTGTGCATCGACAACGAGAGCCTGATTCTCGAGGGCATGAAGGCGATGCTGTCCGGCTGGGGTTGCGAGGTGTTCACGGCGACCTCGATCGGCGGCGCCAAGTCGGTGATCCGCAACCTGGATGGTGATCCGGATGCCATCCTCGCCGACTACCACCTCGACAACGAGGTGACTGGCCTGATGGCGCTGGATGCGCTGGATGAACGTCTGGCGGGCTCGGTGCCGGGCATCGTGATCACCGCCGACCGCACCGATGAGGTCGCCGAGGAAGTGCGCCGTGCGGGCTATCACCTGCTGCTCAAGCCGGTGCGACCCGCTGCGCTGCGTGCGCTGCTGACGCGCACCCTGCAGGCCAACCGCGCCGAGAAGCACACCAGTGGCGCGAGTGATGCCCCCGACGCCGCGACGGATGACCCAGCCCCCTGATCAGGCGGGCTGGCCTGTCGCTCTTTCGTCCTCTAGCTCTTTAGCCCTCTAGCTCTTTCATCCATGACGCAAAAAGCCCGCCCTGTCAGCGACAGGGCGGGCTTTTTGTGGCTTGAGGGCAAGACTCTCGAGGAGAGCCTCAGCTCAAGCGCTGACGCAGGATCAGGAGCGGACTTTCGGCGGCTCGACTTCCAGACGCTGGGCCGCGATGACGGCCTGGGTGCGCGAATGCACGCCCAGCTTGCGCAGAATGGCGGTCACGTGGGCCTTGATGGTGGCCTCGGACACATTCAGCTCATAGGCGATCTGCTTGTTGAGCAGACCTTCCGTCAGCATGTTGAGCACGCGGAACTGCTGCGGCGTCAGTGACGCGATCGCCTCGGCGAAGCGCGATTCATCCTCGGAAGACTCGCCCATGGCCTCGGCGATATCCGTCGGCAGCCAGACCTCACCTTCGAGGATCTCGCCGATGGCTTCGGCGATGACGTCGAGGCTGGCGGACTTGGGAATGAAGCCGGAGGCCCCATAATCGATGGCGCGGCGCACCACGTAGGGCTCCTCGCTACCGGACACGACCGCCACCGGGATGTCCGGTGTCTGGCCACGCAACTGGATCAGACCGGAGAAGCCGTGGGCTCCCGGCATGTGCAGGTCCAACAGGATCAGGTCGGCATCGGGATGGCGGGCAACGACTTCGTTGGTCGCTTCCATGCTGTCAGCCTCGACGATCTCCGCCTGAGAGGCGACTTGTCTAAGCGCCTGGGTCAGTGCGGCACGAAAGAGCGGGTGATCGTCTGCAACGATGAACTTCTGGGCAAAGGCCATTGAGTCTCCTCCAAAACCCCGATGGTGATCATCACCGACCTTCCTGGCCGGTCAACAATCGCCGTTATTTTCTGGCATGTTACCCCATAAAACGTGCGTTTAACAAAGCAGCCCACCATCGGAAGATGTACTGATGTTTCGCTCGGGGAACACGAGTATCGCACGGATTGATGCCCGGCGAGCGAACAATCCGTGCGCTGATTCTGACAGCATCCTGGGGATGGTGAGTCAGACAACCCTACCCGCAACGCGACTGGCATGCCAGCCGATCAATGCGACACCGGCAATCAGCACGAAGCCGATCAGACTGGCGATATCCGGCACCTCCCCCCAGATGGCCCAGCCCGCCAGTGCCGAAAACACGATGGTCAGATAGGAATAGATCGACACTTCCCCCGCCGGTGCGAGGCGATAGGCGGTGGTCATCAGAATCTGACCGCCGGCCGCAAAGATGCCGATGCCCAGCAAGGCCAGCGCCTGAGGGCCACTCGGCATCACCGGATTCATCAACATCGGCACCAATGTCACCACACTGGAGACCAGCGAGAAATGCAGCACGATGGTCGCCGAGGCCTCGCGCCCTCTCATCGCACGGATGAGCGTATAGGCCGCCCCCGCCAGCATTGCCGAACCCAGCCCGACCATGGCGGGCAACAATGCCTCCACCCCGCCCTCGGCAAATGCCAGTTGCGGCTTGATGACCAGCGCCGCACCAGAGAAGGCGACCAGCATGCCGACCAGCCGGCAGCCACCAAGGCGCTCGGCCAGGAAGAGGCCGGCGAACAGGCTGACGAAGAACGGCGATAGCTTATTCAGAATAGTCGCATCTGCCAGCAGCAGATGATCGATGGCGTAGAAGAAGCTCATCACGCCGCCGAGCCCGATCAGTGACCGCGCCATCAGCATCGGCTGGTGATGCCAATGACCCAGCAGTCGCGCGCCCGCCATGCGCACCATCACCACCGCCACGCCGAGACTGACCAGGTTGCGCACGAAGACCTTCTCGAACAGCGGCAGGTCGCCGCTCAGCTTGACCATCGCTCCCATCAGCGCGAACGAGATCGCCGACAGGCACATCAGGATGACCGCGCGAGGACGATTCTCGCCCTCAGTGGACGACGCGGCGGGAGAACTGTCTGACTGAGAGGCGGGGCAGGATGCATCCGACTTGCCTGCTGACATGGGGGCGGCCTTGATCATGAATTGATTGGGGAAATGCGCAGCGAGGCGCGAACGGACTCCGCGGGCACATGCGCTGGCGCGTCATTATCAGGCCAGCGCCTCCTCGATGGCCAACCTTTCACGTCTCGCACAGCGCAAAAGCGCGGGCCAGGAATACGAACAGACAGATGTCCCCGGACAGGCGCACAAAAAAGCGCGGGAGCCAGGCTCCCGCGCTTCGCTGTCGCTGCGTGTCTTGTCAGACCTCGATGACCGTCACTCGACGCGTTCAGCGGTTGGCGCGCTGCTCGATCAGGTCATCCACCACTGACGGGTCCGCCAGGGTCGAGGTATCGCCGAGGCCGTCGGTCTCGTTGGCGGCGATCTTCCTGAGGATACGGCGCATGATCTTGCCGGAACGCGTCTTGGGCAGTCCCGGCGCCCACTGGATGACATCCGGCGAGGCGATCGGGCCGATGTCCTTGCGCACCCACTGGGTCAGCGTCTTCTTGAGCTCATCACTGGCTTCGATGCCGTCGTTGAGCGTCACGTAGATGTAGATGCCCTGGCCCTTGATGTCATGGGGATAGCCGACCACGGCGGCCTCGGCGACCGCCTCATGCGCCACCAGCGAGGACTCGATCTCGGCGGTGCCCATGCGGTGCCCGGAGACGTTGAGCACATCATCGACGCGCCCGGTGATCCAGTAGTAGCCATCCTCGTCGCGACGACAGCCGTCACCGGTGAAGTACATGCCCGCATAGGTGGAGAAGTAGGTCTGCACGTAGCGTTCGTGATTGCCCCAGATCGAACGTGCCTGCCCCGGCCAGCTGTCGAGAATCACCAGGTTGCCTTCGGTCGCGCCCTCGAGGATATTGCCCTCGTTGTCGACCAGCGCCGGCTGCACACCGAAGAACGGCAGCGTGGCGGAGCCCGGCTTGAGATCGGTCGCGCCCGGCAGCGGCGCGATCATGATGCCGCCGGTCTCGGTCTGCCACCAGGTGTCCACCAGCGGGCAATTGCCATTGCCGATCACGCGGTGGAACCACTCCCAGGCCTCGGGGTTGATCGGCTCGCCCACCGAGCCGAGCAGCCGCAGGCTCGTGCGCGAGCTTGAGTCCATCACGCTGTCACCGTGTGCCATCAGCGCACGCACGGCGGTCGGGGCGGTATAGAGAATGTTGACCTGGTGCTTGTCGACGATCTCGCCGATGCGCCCGTGGGTCGGATAGCTGGGCACACCCTCGAACATCAGCGTGGTCGCGCCATTGGCCAGCGGGCCGTAGATGATGTAGCTGTGGCCCGTCACCCAGCCGACATCCGCCGTACACCAGTAGATATCGCCATCGTGATAATCGAACACGTAGCGATGGGTCATCGCGGCATAGAGCAGATAACCGCCCGTGGTGTGCTTCAGGCCCTTGGGCGTGCCGGTGGAACCGGAGGTGTAGAGGATGAACAGCGGGTCTTCCGCGCCCATCGCCTCGGCCGGGCAGTCGCTGGACTGACGGTCCACCAGCTCATGGAACCAGGCATCGCGGCTGCCCCAGTTCACCTCACCGCCGGTACGCCGCACCACCAGCACGTGGTCGACACAGTCGGTGCCATCACGCTCCAGCGCCTCATCGACGTTCTCCTTGAGCGGCACACGCTTGCCACCCCGCAGTGACTCATCGGCGGTGATCACGATGCGCGAGCTGGAATCGACGATACGCCCCGCCAGCGCGTCCGGCGAGAAGCCGCCGAACACCACCGAGTGCACGGCACCGATGCGCGTACAGGCCAGCATCGCCATCGCGGCTTCGGGAATCATCGGCATGTACAGCGTGACCACATCGCCCCGCTTGACGCCCAACTCCTTGAGGCCATTGGCAAACTGGCTGACACGCGCGTGCAGCTCGCGATAGGTGATCGACTGGGACTCGTTCGGGTCGTCCCCTTCCCAGATGATGGCGACCTGATCGCCACGCTCGGCGAGGTGGCGATCGAGGCAGTTGTGCGCCACGTTGAGCTTGCCGTCCTCGAACCAGCGCACATCGACATCACCGGGGCCGAAGTTGGTATTGCGGATCACCGAGGGCGCATCGAACCAGTCCAGTGACTGGGCCTGCTCGGCCCAGAATGTCTCCGGCGCCTCGACGGACTGCTGATACATGGCCTGATAGCGCTCGCGGTCTGCCCAGGCGTGGGCGGCGACATCGGGAGTGACCGGATGAACCTTGGCATGTTCGCTCATGTGGCGTGACCTCTGACGGATTGGCTGGCGACTCGCTGTCCCACGCGGCATGCGTGAAGCGCAGGCGAGCCGAGGCAAGTCCATTTCAGCTTAAACCCAAGCATGGGGGGGCCACACACTAGACCTTGGTAGATAAATTTTTACTAATTATTTCAACTGTTTATCAACAAATTACACCAAGGTCACAGCGACGTTCGGAGGACAGAAACCGCCTGAAAAGACGCCTTCTGGCGCGACTCGCACTTTGCAATGACGCGCCAGCGAGCGAAATGCGCCTCAACGCGCAGTCGACGCATTGCGCGCCGGGTCATTCAATGGCCCGCTCAATTCCTGGCCACAGCGTCGACAGCGATAGCGGTGGCCACGCTGGGCATTGGCGTGGCGTCGCGAGCTGAAATAGTGCGCGGTATCGCAGCCACAACCATAGGCCCAGGGCGTCGGGCTGGCAGTCGAGACATCCATGCGATGCGTCACCTCCGGCGGGATGCCGTAGAGGTTGGTCATCACCTGCTGCCACTCGGGGCCATGCGGTTTGACACGCGTCTTGCCGGCGCGCTCGACCACCTCCATCACCACCCAGTGCGCGACCTCGTGGGGGACGGTCTGGCTGAGGAAGTGATGGCGGTTCTCGCTGAGCAGCTGCCAATTGAAGCGCAGCCGCTGGCGCGCCGAATCCGCCGTTCCCGCCGTGCGTCCCTTGAGGCGGCAGGAGACCGACGGCATGCGCAGCTCGGGGAACAGGGCACGCGCGCGTGCCAGACATGCCAGCACCTGCGCCTCCAGCGTCGCGTGCAGGGCAGGCGCCGTCAGCGCCTCAAGCGCCGCGGCATCGGCCAGCGGCAGTGGCGTCGCGGGGGTCTCCCCCAGGCAGGCCAGGGCATGATCGGGCGCAAAACGGTGACGACTGACGACACGACGAGTGGATGATGACATGACACGATGACCAGACAGCAGAGCGATGGAACGGATGAGCTGATGACGCGCGAGCGTACCACTCCTCGAGGCGTGAAATGATACACTAGCGCCATTCACGCCTGCCCGGTTCCCCTTGGTTCACCCAGGTAGCCAGGCGGCACAGTTCGACTTCTCCCCTTATCGCACGTGAGACTCCCCCATGGCCGAGCCTGTCCAGACCCAGCCGCTGCTGGATGATGAATCCCTCGACATCCTCGACGAATTCCTCGAGTCCGACATCGTCGGCCCGGAAGCTCTCGATATCATCAGTGCGCATGGCTTCATGCTGGCACTGGCCATCGCGCCGCGCGAAGTGCCCTCCAGCCTGTGGCTGCCGGAACTCTTCCAGGGGCAGCCAAGCTACGAAAGCCCGCAGCAGGAAGCGGAAGTCGTCTCCCTGTTCGAGCAGATGCGCGCCAACGCCATCGATGCCCTCGAGCACGGCGTGCTGCCGGAACTGCTGTTCGAGCTGGAACTGGGCGGTGCCGACCCGGTCGAGACACCGATCGGTGACTGGTGTGCCGGCTTCATGGAAGGCGTGTTCATGGACGAGGAGGCCTGGTTCGGTACCCAGGAAGAGGCGGCCGCCGAACTGCTGCTGCCGTTCATGGCCATCTCCGGTGTCTTCGACGATGAAGACCCGGAGATCGGCGAGCTGATCGCCGACCCGATCGGTGCCCAGCGCTTCGTCAACCAGCTGCCGGAACTGCTGCTGGATCTCTACCTGCTCTACCGTGTCCCGCCGGAAAGCCCCAAGCCGTCGCCGCGTCGCAAGGGTTCCGCCGCACCGGGCGCAGCCGGCATTCCGCGCAGCAAGCACGCCGGCAACAAGAACGGTGGCAAGGGCGGCGGCAAAAAGCGCTGAGCTCGCCATGGCGCTCTTAACGCCATGCAGCCTTGAAAACGACAACGCCGGGCGACCTCATGGGTCGTCCGGCGTTTTGGTTCCACGCAGCCGTGTCTGACAGCTGCGAGCGCTCAGCGCAGCCGCGTCACCAGGCTATCCAGGGTGCCATAGCCCCACTCGCGACAGCGCTGCATCAGCGGCCGACGCTGCCAGGCGGCCTGGGTGATCTCGACACTGTGGGCGAAGTGATGCTCGAACAGCGTGGCGACGTCGGCGGCGAAGCGATGGTCCTGCACCTCCTGATTGGCCTCCAGATTCCACTGCAGGCTCCAATGATCGAAGTTGCACGACCCCAGCGTCACCCAGTCATCCGCCAGCGAGAACTTGGCGTGCAGAAAGCGGGGCTGGAATTCATGGATACGCACGCCCGCCTTGAGCAGCCCGGCATAGAAGCGCTGCCCCGCCGAGCGCACGCCCGGGTGATCATGATGCTGGCCGGCGATCAGCAAGCGGACATCGACACCCCGGCGCGCCGCGCGCTTGAGACGCCGCCGCATGCTGAAGGTCGGCACGAAGTATGGCGTGCAGATCCATAGCCGCTTGCGTGAGCTGCTGGCCTGATGCTGCAGGGAATGACGGATGGCCTGATAGCGGAAACCATGCCCCCAGACCACCCGCCCACGCATGCTCAGATAGCCCTCGACCCGGCACGCCCGCACATTGATGCTGCGCACCGCCAGTCGGCTGCCATGGCCACGACTGGCCGCGGAGTCCCACACGCGTGCGAACAGGCGCACCCAGTCACTGATGCACGGCCCCTCGATGCGTATCGCGACTTCCGACCAGGCCTCGGCGAAGACATCCACCGCACCGAAGCCGCCGGTAAAGCCCACCTCCCCATCGACCACCAGAAGCTTGCGATGGTCACGCGTCAGATTGCGCCCCAGCCGCCACCAGGAGAGCGGGTTGTAGATCCTGAGCTGGATATCGGCCTCGATCATGCGCTGGCGATCAACTTCCTCGAGGCCCAGCGAGCCGAAGCCATCCAGCAGCACCAGCACCGTCACACCGCGGCGGCGCGCGCCACACAGCGCATCGATCAGGACGCGACTGAGGTGACCGCTCTCGGCCAGATACAGCTCGAGCAGGATGGAATGGCGCGCGGATTCCACCGCCTCCAGCATGCTGGGCAGAAAACGCGCGCCTTCCGGCAGCAAGGTGAATCGATTGCCTGATCGCCACATTCCCAGCATGCCTTGCCTCCCGTCATTTCCCTGCACGGCACGATACAGATGACGATGCCCATGACGGTGCACCGCCAGATGCTGCCACTGTGCGCTTCGTCACTACGCACTCAGTCACCAAGTACTCTGTCGCTACGCACTCAGTCACCAAGTACTCTGCCACGGCGTCTGCGGGCAGAATGCGTATAATGTTCAATATCATGCTCGCGCTGAGCGCTACCAGCCAGACCATGAAAACGTCGCAATCAACCCTCATTCATCGTCCCGATGCTTTATTCGTGAACGCCGACAGATTGTCGTTTCCGGTAGTCCGTCCTTGTCCACACCTGCGAGAGCCTCACCATGTCGCCAGTCACCTTAGTCTTGCGCCCGTTGCGCAATGTCAGTCGCCGTCTGCTGGACAAGTGGGTGGAGCTGCGCGCGGTGGAGCCCGACATCAATGCGTTGGACCACAGCGCCTTGAACCTCGACCCGACGCTGCCGGTGGTCTACGTCTTCCCCTACCAGGCATTGTCCGACGAGCTGGTGGTCGAGCAGCTGTGCGAGGCACGCGGCCTGCCCTCTCCGACCCTGCCTCTGAGCATAGGCGACCTGCGCCTGAGCCACTCCCGTCTCCGCCTGTTGCGGCGCTCGCGCAGCGACAGGAGCCTGCTGTCACGTCGACTGGCCAAGTTGATCGCCGCGCTGGAAGACGCCCCGAATGATGTCGAGGTGCAGCTGGTGCCGGTCAGCGTGTTCTGGGGGCGTGCCCCGGGCAAGGAATTCGGCTTCTGGAAGTTCATCTCCGCCGATAGCTGGCGCGTGACGGGCGTGCTGCGCCGCGCCATCGCGATTCTGGCGCATGGGCGCTCGGTGGATGTGCATTTCGGCCAGCCGCTCAGGCTGCACGAAGCGCTCAGGGAAGGCCCGCAGGACTCGGCACTGGCGCATCGCCGCATCTCGCGCCTGCTGCGCGTCCACTTCCGGCGCGTGCGTACCCGCCTGCTGGGGCCAGACCTCTCCCACCGCCACACCATGATTCGCAACCTGCAGAAGGCACCGGCCGTGCAGGACGTGATCAGCGAGCTGGCACGCGAGCAGAATCAGCCGCCGGCACGTCTGGAGAAGCGCGCCCTGCAGTATGGTCGCGAGATCGCCTCCAACATGGGCTATCCGGTGCAGCGCTTTCTGGCGCATGCCCTCAAGCGGCTGTGGCACAAGCTCTACGACGGCGTCGAGGTGCGCGGCATGTCGCAGGTCAAGGCCATCGCCGGCGACTGCGAGCTGATCTACGTTCCCTGTCATCGCAGCCATATCGACTACCTGCTGCTGTCCTACGTGCTGTTCCACGAGGGCCTGATGACGCCCCACGTCGCCGCGGGCAAGAATCTCGACATGCCGATCATCGGCCCGATCCTGCGCCGTGGCGGCGCCTTCTTCCTGCGCAGAAGCTTCCGCGGCAATCGCCTGTATGCCACCGTCTTCGACGAGTACGTGCATCAGCTGATCACCCGTGGACATCCGCTGGAATACTTCATCGAGGGGGGCCGTTCACGCACCGGCCGCATGCTGCCCCCACGCCCGGGCATGCTGGCGATGACGCTGCGCTCCTTCCTGCGTGATACACGCCGCGAAGTGGCCTTCGTGCCGGTCTACATCGGCTACGAGAAGGTCTTCGAGAGCCTGAGCTATCAGCGCGAGCTGTCGGGGGCCAGCAAGAAGAAGGAATCACCGCTGGACCTCATCCGCGTGCTCGGCCAGCTCAAGCAGCCCTTCGGCAAGGTCTACCTGAACATCGGCGAGCCGCTCAAGCTGGGCGAATGGCTGGATGAGACCGCGCCGGACTGGAAGGCCAGCCGACATCAGCGCCGCCCAGAATGGCTGACCCAGGCGGTGCCGCAACTGGGACATGAAATCGCCACGCGCATCAATGCCGCCGCCGCGCTCAATCCGGTCTCGCTGACGGCGCTGGTGCTGCTGTCCACCGCCCACCACGCCATCGAGGCCAGCCTGCTGCAACGCCAGCTGGCGATGCTGGTGCGTCTCGCCGACAAGCTGCCGGGCCGCCATGACCACAGCCTCCCCGAGGGCACGCCACAGGAATGGGTCGCACACTGCGCCCATCTGGGGCTCGTCACCCTGCGCCTGCAGAGTCTTGGCGAGCTGGTGATCGCCACCCCGGAGCAGGCCAGTCTGCTGACCTGGTATCGCAACAACGTGCTGCACCTGCTGGCGCTGCCGGCGCTGATCGCCTTCGCCTTCCGCAATACGGCCCAGTACACCCTCGAGGCACTGGAAGACCAGATCAGTCCCGCCTGGCCGCTGCTGGTGCGCGAGCTGTTCGTCCCCGAGGCCCCTGAGCTGAAGGCGGATATCGCCGCCACGCTGGCTCTGATGAGCGAGGAAGGCCTGCTGGAGCATCAAGTGGCGACTGGCGACACCCCGGAACGCTGGTCACGTCCGGTGGCCAGCCAGGAGCCTTCCGAGCAGCTGCGCCTGCTGGCTCAGCCGGTACAACCGACGCTGGAGCGCGGCTATCTGTTGATCGCCGCCCTGTTGCAGCACGGCAGCGGCACGCTGGACCGCGAGTCCCTCGAGAGCCATTCCGGCGCCCTGGCCGAACGCCTGACCCTGCTGTCGGGTCTCAATGCACCGGAGTTCTTCGACAAGCGTCTGTTCAGCGGCCTGCTCGATACGCTGCTGGAGCTGGAGTTCATCTGGCTGGAGAGCGGCCAGCTATGCTTCGGCGAAGCGCTGGAAGACCTGCAGGTGCATGGCCGCGACCTGTTCGATCCCGCCCTGCGCCACCGCCTGCAGCATGTGCGCCTGCGCGACAGCGAGAACGAGAGCGAGAACGAGAGCGACGCCCCGACCGAAGGCATGGACGAGGAGCAGGCTCCAGCCCTCGACGACCATGAGGCCGCTGACGACCCCGTGTCAGCAGACCGCAAGCCGTCCGACACCTCTTCTCAGCGCGAATGAGATGATGGGCCGAGGCCCCTGGCGCAAAAAAGCCCCCGCCGCGATCAGATCGCGAGCGGGGGCTTTTGCGTTTGGCGGAGGCTGTTACATCGCTGTCGCCATCGTCAGGCGTCAGCGCAGCGCCTGCTTCACATAGACGTCGTAGCGGCTGGTCTTCTCCTCCACCACATGGCTCGGCGCGAGCCCGCCGATCGGTTCGGCCTTGCGTGGCCGCTTGACCACCACGCGATGCGTCGCGACCTCCAGCGCCGCCTCGAGCAGCGCCGGGGCATCCGCATCATCACCGGCCAGGGCACGGAAGACACGCATCTCCTTCTTGACCAGGGCCGACTTGTCACGGTGCGGGTACATCGGATCGAGATGCACCACCTGAGGTGGCTGATCCCACTGCGTCACCAGCTCCCCAAGCTCCCGCGTGGCATCACCGTGCAGCGCCTGCATGCGCAGCGCGATCGCGCGAATCTCGTCATCCGCGCAGCCCTGTGCCCGGGTCAGGCCATCGACCAGAATCGCCGCCGTGGCCGCCACGCGCTCGATCATCAATACCGGTGCCCCGAGACTCGCCAGCACGAAGGCATCGCGCCCGAGCCCTGCGGTGGCATCGACAATGCTCGGCAATGCGCCTCGATTCAGGCCACAGGCGCGTGCGATCAGCTGGTTGCGCCCCCCGCCGAAACGGCGGCGATGATCGGCACGACCGGCGACGAAATCGACGCACAGCGGCTTGCCGTATTCGCGCTCGTCTCCGGCGATCACCAGGCGCGGTGCGTCCTGCTCGTCCAGCGCCACCTCGAGCTTGAGCGCCGGCATCTCGTCATCTTCCCGCAGCGCGATACCGAAATGTGCCGCCAGCATGGCGAGTTCCGGGCGCGCCTGCAGCCGTGAACGGGCAATGGCGATCACGGGAGCGGCATCGGCGGCTGCATCATGGGCAGCGAGAGAGTCTTCGGGTGGCAGCATGGATGGGCTCTATGAGAAACGGTGAAGAGAAACGGTGAACGCAGGAAAAGGGAAACTCGCATGGCATGCGATCAGGCTGACAAACGCCGACGGCGCCGCAAGAGCGACGCCGTCAGGAGACAAGCTTACGTCATCGCACACATGGCTTACAGCAGCAACAGCATGCCGAACAGCATCATGCCCAGCAGCAGGCGGTAGATGACGAAGGGCAACATGCCGATGCTGTCGATGGCCTTGAGGAACAGCTTGATGCACACCAGCGCGGAGACGAAGGACAGCACCACGCCGAGGGCGACATCGAACAGCTGCGCATCACTGCCGGCCTCGATCAGCTCCAGACCCTTGAGCAGGCCGGCCGCGACGATCAGCGGAATCGACAGCAGGAAGGAGAAGCGCGCGGCGCTCTGACGCTCGAAGCCCAGCAGCAGCGCGGCGGTGATGGTGATGCCCGAACGCGAGGTGCCGGGAATCAGGGCCAGCGCCTGGAACAGGCCGATGATCAGCGCACCCTTGAGCGTCAGCGTCGCTAGGTCACGCGTGCGTGCGCCCTTGACGTCCGCCCACCACAGCAGCAGACCGAAGACGATGGTGGTGGTTCCGATCACCGCGATCGAGCGCCCGGCCGTTTCCACCACATCGCCCAGCAGGCCGCCGAAGATCACGGCCGGCAGCGTCGCCAGCAACACCGCCCAGCCCAGACGACTGTCTTCGGTCTGGCGCGCCGCCAGCGTACCGCCGCCGCTGAACTGGCCAAACCAGCCAGCGAGAATATTGGCGACATCCTTGCGGAAGGCCATCACCACGGCCAGCAAGGTACCGACGTGTACCGCGACATCAAACGCCAGCCCCTGGTCCGGCCAGCCGAACACCTGGGAGGGCAGAATCAGGTGGGCGGAGGAGGAAATCGGCAGAAATTCCGTCAGACCTTGAATGACGGCCAACGCCACCACATGCATGAGTTCCATGAAACATCCTTTTAAGAGAGACGGGCCTCAGTGGCCCACACGGACGACAGACATCGTCTGTGGCACTGCACGTGCCGTAGTGACAGAACAACGCTTTGCGTCAAGCCGCGCCGCGAGTGTCGGGCGCGACATGATGATGCGCGAATCTTATGTCAGCCTTGGCTGAACCCACGATGACGCAACGAGATGGCAATCCCTGCTGCCATCAGCGCCATGCCACCTCATTGCGCAGATAGACCGGCTGGGCCTCGACCGCCGACATCGCTTCACCGCGGGCATACGCCTGGGCGGCCAGCATCACCATGGCCTCGGCATCCGGTTGCGGCTCGGGCAGTTGCAGTGCCAGGCTGGCACGCACGCTCTCGGGTAGCTCGTCGTGCATCACCAGTCCCGAGCCGACCGCCAGCCAGTCATGCTCACGCAGCACCGCAGGCAGCTCCAGCAGGCCCGGAGCGCAGACCTGCTCGGGTAGCACCTGCTCGACCTCGATCTCGCCGTCAGCGCGCGTCACGACGCGATAGGCGCCGGTGTAGAGCTCGCCCATGCGTGCATCCAGCATCGGCAGCACGAAACGCGCGTGATGCAGGCGGTGGGCCTGCAGTGACAGGGCCGCCAGCGTCGAGACGCCGATCACCGGCACATCGAGACCGAAGGCGAGGCCCTGGATGGTGCCAGCGGCGATGCGCAACCCGGTGAACGAGCCCGGTCCGTGGCCATAGGCCAGGGCATCGAGGTCGTTGAGGGTCAGATCGGCAGCGGCCAGCAGCGCCTCGATCATCGGCATCATGCGCTGGGTGTGCTGACGGGGAGCCTCACAGCGCTCGGCAGTAACAACGCCGTCTTGCCACAGGGCAACGGAACAGGCGGAAGAGGATGCATCGATGGCCAGAAGCGTGGTCATGGGCGGTTCGTCGTCAGAAAAATGTGACGCGATTCTACCCGTCCCCCGCGGGCAGCAAAAGACGCAGGCTGTCCACGGCTGGTGTCGGCCGCGGGCGTCACTCCTGCTGCAACCCCCACGCCCACGCCGGCAAGCGGCCTGCCGCAACGCCTGATTCCTGATTCGCGCCAGTAGGCGAAGAACAAAAAAACGCCCGCAGACAATGTCTACGGGCGTTCTTCGTCAGGCGGCCGGCTTCACCAGCGCGATCAGATCTGTTGCAGCTGAGCCACCTGAGACGTGCCAGGCAATCAGTGCTCCAGCGCGCTGACCAGCTGAGCACGAATGTCGTCGACGGAGCCGACGCCTTCGATGCGGTGGTAGGCAGGTGCCTGGGCATCGCCAGTGGCAGACCAGCTGGAGTAGTACTCGACCAGCGGTTCCGTCTGCTCGTGATAGACGGACAGACGGTTGCGCACGGTGGCTTCGCGGTCGTCCTCACGCTGGATCAGGGCTTCGCCGGTGACGTCGTCCTTGCCTTCTTCGCGCGGCGGGTTGTACTCGATGTGGTAGACACGACCGGAATCCGGGTGCACACGACGACCGGACAGACGCTTGACGATCTCTTCATCAGCGACGGCGATCTCGACCACGTGGTCCAGCTTCACGCCCGCTTCCTTCATGGCGTCAGCCTGCGGAATGGTGCGCGGGAAGCCGTCGAACAGGAAGCCGTTCTCGCAATCGGGCTGGCTGATGCGCTCCTTGACCAGGGCGATGATGATCTCGTCGGACACCAGTCCGCCGGTATTCATGATCTCCTTGACCTTGAGTCCCAGCTCGCTGCCGGCCTTGACCGCGGCGCGCAGCATATCTCCGGTAGAGATCTGCGGGATGTTGAAACGCTCGCAGATGAACTGGGCCTGGGTGCCCTTGCCGGCGCCGGGGGCGCCCAACAGGATCAAACGCATCGGTACTGCTCCTTGAGTGTGCAAATGAAAAGCATCAAACGGGTGTAAAGGGTCATCTGGCGCTGGTGCACCTTGCCCTCGGCGGCAGATAGCCATCCAAGGCGCTCTGGTCGTCGACACGATCGAGGTGAAGCGGCGAAACTCGCGGCGTCGAGACGCTCGACTACCTCATGAGGGCCGAACGCATCGAGCGTATCGATGACCAGGATGAATATGGGCAGCGGACCAATATGTGCTGCGCAGAACGACGGCGCGCACGGATGATCTCATTATGTCATCGCCATGCAATGTAGAGCTGACGATACCGTTCACACGACGCCGGCACAAGCACACCAAAGGCGCGTATGCCGCCCTTTGGCACTGTTTTGGCGCGCAGGAGGGCCTGTCGCCCTCCTCGCCGGTTGCCGACCTGCCATACACGGCTGTCATGATACGAAAACGCCCCCTGCGGCACGCGGTCGCAGATGGCGTCTTTCCACTCACGCCGGGCCACCTTGCTCAGTCGCCGTGGCGTGATCAGGCTGAGTCATGTCAGCCGTTGCTGTGCCAATGTCTCACTCGGTGACGTCTTCCGCCTGGCTGCTGCGACGCAGACGCACTGCCTTGGCGCGCTTGCTGCGCAGACGGATGTTGAGCATTTCCACCGCCAGCGAGAAGGCCATCGCCACGTAGATGTAGCCCTTGGGCACGTGGACACCGAAGCCTTCGACCATCAGCATCATGCCGACCATGATCAGGAAGGACAGCGCCAGCATCTTGATGGTCGGGTGACGATCGACGAAATCGCCGATGGGCTTGGCGGCCACCATCATGATGCCCACCGAGATGACGATGGCGATGACCATCACCATCAGGTGGTCGACCATGCCCACCGCCGTGATCACCGAATCCAGCGAGAAGACGATATCGATCAAGGCGATCTGGACCATGATTGCCATGAAGCTGGCGCTGCCCTTCTTCGCGCCCTCTTCGGCGGGATCTTCGCCTTCCAGGTTGGCGTGAATCTCGTGGGTGCTCTTGCCGAGCAGGAACAGGCCCCCGAAGACCAGAATCAGATCACGTCCCGAGAAGCTGAAGTCGGCCACGCTGAACAGGGGCGCGGTCAGTGACATCAGCCACGACAGCGACATCAACAGCACGATGCGCATGCCCATCGCCAGGCCCAGGCCGATCATGCGCCCGCGCTGACGCTGGGACTCGGGCAGCCGCGCGACCAGAATCGACAGGAAGATGATGTTGTCGATGCCCAGCACGATCTCAAGCGCGGTCAGGGTCGCCAGGGCCACCCATGCCGAAGGGTCCATCAACCATTCCATTGTCTTGCTCCTTGTGTGTTGCGAGAACCGGTGTTGCGAGAACCGGCCTTCCCGGGTCGTGCCAGCACGATGCGACAGATCGCGGCAGGTTGGCGTGAAGCATCGCATGTTGTGCAGGGCAGCAACAGCGGTCGCCGCCCTGCCACGCCAACGGACATGCACAAAAAAACGGCCTCCCGAAGGAGGCCGTTCTGTCAGCGAGGAGCGCCTTCACCTTCCAGGAAGGTCACGGCACCCGCGCTTCATGCCACAGGCATCATCAGAGCAGCATGCGACGCACGTCGGTCAGCACCTGAGCCAGATACGCCGTGAAGCGTGCTGCATCCGCCCCGTTCACCGCACGGTGATCGTAGGACAGGGACAGCGGCATCATCAGACGCGGCTGGAAGGCAGCGCCGTCCCACACCGGCTTCATCTGCGCCTTGGAGACGCCCAGGATGGCGACTTCCGGCGTGTTGACGATCGGGGTGAAGGCAGTACCGCCAATGGAGCCAAGGCTCGAGATGGTGAAGCAACCACCGGTCATCTCTTCGCGCTTGAGCTTCTTGGTCTGCGCCTTCTTGGCCAGTTCCACGGACTCCTTGGCCAGCTCCAGCAGGCTCTTCTGATCCGCATTGCGGATCACCGGCACCATCAGGCCGTCCGGCGTATCCACCGCGATACCGATGTGCACGTACTTCTTGTGCACCAGGGTCTCGCCGTCGGCCTTGAGGCTGACGTTGAACTGCGGATACTTGGCCAGCGCGTGAGCCGCCGCCTTGATCATGAACGGCAGCGGCGTGAGCTTGGCACCTGCCGCTTCCGCCTCGGCCTTCATGGACTTGCGGAAGGCCTCGAGCTCGGTGATATCGGCTTCATCGAACTGGGTCACGTGCGGGACGTTGAGCCAGCTGCGATGCAGATTGGTGGCACCGGCCTTCATCAGGCGGCCCATCTTCTTCTCTTCGATCTCACCGAACTGGCTGAAGTCCTGATCCGGCACCTGCGGGATACCGGCACCGCCGGTGGCCTGCGCGGCAGGGGCTGCCGGTGTGGACTTGGCCTTCTGCATCATCTGCTTGACGTAGGCCTGGACATCTTCCTTCACCACACGGCCCTTCGGACCGCTGCCGGAGACGTCCGCCAGGTCGACACCGAACTCACGTGCCAGCAGGCGAACCGCAGGTCCTGCGTGGACCTTGGCACCCTTGCTCGGCTTGTGAGCGGCCATCTGGGCTTCCGGACTCGGCGCACCGGCCGGTGTCGGAGCCGGCTTCTGCTCGCTCTTCTCCGCCTTGGGCGCAGCCGGCGCTTCGGACTTGGCAGCCTTCGGCGCAGGCGCGGCACCCGCGACCTCGATGTAACCGATCAGGTCACCCTCGGAGACGGTGTCACCTTCCTTGACGGAAAGCTCCACCACCTTGCCCTTGTAGGGGCTCGGGATGTCCATGGTCGCCTTGTCGGATTCGAGCGTGATCAGCGCGTCTTCCTCGTTGACCTCGTCGCCGACGGCCACGGCCATCTCGATGATCGGCACGCTGTCGCTGCCGGACAGATCCGGGACACGCAATTCCTTGCGCTCCGGCTCGCCGGAGGCCGGCGCTTCTTCAGCAGCCGGTGCCTCGGAAGACGTGTCTTCAGAGGTGGACTCGGAGGAAGAAGCCTGCTCGGCCGGCGCGGAATCAGACGCGCTGTCACCGCCTTCACCGGCGATTTCCATCTGACCGATGACGTCACCGGAAGCGACGCTGTCGCCTTCCTTGACGGTCAGCTTGACGATCTTGCCCTTGTGCGGGCTCGGGACGTCCATGCTGGCCTTGTCGGATTCCAGCGTGATCAGCGCATCTTCGGCGTCGACTTCGTCGCCTTCGGAGACGGCCATCTCGATGATCGGCACGGCTTCGGAGTCGCCTAGGTCCGGCACGACGATGTCGACGGTCTGGGTGCCACCGGAAGCGGCCTTCGGTGCAGAAGCGGACTCTTTCGGCGCTTGCTGCTCAGAGGCTTCCTGCTTGGGAGCCTCTTCCTTCGGCGCTTCCTGCCCGTCAGAAGCGTCAGAGGAGGTGTCACCACCGCCTTCGGCTTCCAGCTCCAGGATATCGTCGCCTTCGGAGACGGTGTCGCCTTCCTTGACGAGAATCTTCACCACCTTGCCGCCCTTCGGTGCCGGCACATCCATGCTGGCCTTGTCGGACTCAAGAGTGATCATGGTGTCTTCGGCGGAGATGACATCTCCCACCGCCACCGCTATCTCGATGATCTCGACATCGGAACTACCGCCAATGTCGGGAACCTTGATGATTTCGCTGCTCAAGATCGTGCTCCTTCCAAAACGTGCACGGGGAGCGACACCCGAATCACCTGCGCATCATCATGATGTCGAGGAGGGAGTGCCGCTCGCCTGTTCCGCGATCTCCGCTCAGACGTTCAGCGGATTCGGCTTGTTGGGGTCGATGCCGTAGGTCTTGATCGCTTCCGCGACCACCTTGCGGTCGATCTCACCACGATCCGCCAGCGCCTTCAGGGCCTGGACGGTGACGAAGTTGCGGTCGACTTCGAAGAAGTGACGCAGCTTCTCGCGGGTATCGGAACGACCGAAACCGTCGGTACCGAGCACGTGATAGTCAGCCGGCACCCAGGCACGAACCTGGTCAGCAAACAGCTTCATGTAGTCAGTGGCAGCCACGACCGGGCCGTCACGTCCTTCCAGACACTGAGTGATGTGCGGCTTGGCCGGGGTCTCTTCCGGCTTGAGGAAGGCCTGACGATCCAGTTCCAGCGCTTCACGACGCAGCTCGTTGAAGCTGGTGACGCTCCAGATGTCGGCGTCGACACCGTAGTCCTGCTTGAGCATCTCGGCGGCTGCCTCGACTTCACGCAGGATGGTGCCGGAACCCAGCAGCTGAACGCGTGCCTTGCCGTCCTTGCCGCCTTCCTTGAGCAGGTACATCCCCTTGATGATGTCCTCTGCGGGCACCGTCTCGAGTGCTGGCTGCTCGTAGTTCTCGTTCATCACCGCCAGGTAGTAGAAGACCGGCTCGTGCTGCTCGAACATGCGCTTCATGCCGTCCTGCACGATGACCGCCACTTCGTGAGCGTAGGTCGGGTCGTAGGTGCGGCAGTTCGGGATGGTCGAGGCCAGGATATGGCTGTGGCCATCCTGGTGCTGCAGACCTTCGCCGTTCAGGGTAGTACGACCGGCAGTACCGCCGACCATGAAGCCACGTGCCTGCAGGTCGCCTGCGGCCCACGCCAGGTCACCGATGCGCTGGAAGCCGAACATCGAGTAGTAGACGTAGAACGGCATCAGCGGCAGGTTGTGGTTGGCGTAGGACGTTGCCGCCGCCACCCACGCAGACATGGCGCCTGCTTCGGAGATACCTTCCTCGAGGACCTGACCTTTCTGGTCCTCGCGGTAATACATGATCTGACCCTTGTCGACCGGCTCGTACTTCTGGCCTGCCGCGGTGTAGATACCCAGCTGACGGAACATGCCTTCCATGCCGAAGGTACGCGCTTCGTCAGGAATGATCGGCACGACACGCTCGCCGAGGGTCTTGTGCTTGACCAGGCCGTTGAGCACGCGCACGAAGGCCATGGTGGTGGACACTTCGCGGCCGTTGGAGCCCTTGAGCTGGGACGCGAAGATCTTGTCGTCCAGCGGCGGGATTTCCAGCGTTTCATACTCGGTGCGACGCTGCGGCAGGTAGCCGTTCAGACGTTCGCGCATGAGGTGCATGTACTTCATTTCCGGGCTGTCGTCCGCCGGCTTGTAGTACGGCACTTCCTCGAGCTGCTCGTCGGTCAGCGGGATACCGAAGCGATCGCGGAATGTCTTCAGCGCTTCGTGTTCCATGGTCTTGACCTGGTGGGCTTCGTTGGCTGCTTCGCCATCGCCCATGCCCATGCCGTAACCCTTGACGGTGTGCGCCAGGATGACGGTCGGACGACCATTGGCGTTGTTGACCGCTTCGTGATACGCCGCGTAGACCTTGTACGGGTCGTGGCCACCACGGTTCAGACGCCAGATATCGTCGTCTGACATGTCCTTGACCAGATCGGCCGTCTCCGGGTACTTGCCGAAGAAGTGCTCACGCGTGTACGCGCCGCCATTGGCCTTGTAGTTCTGGTAGTCGCCGTCGACCGCTTCGTCCATGCGCTTCTGCAGGATGCCTTTCTTGTCCTGTTCGAAGAGCGGATCCCAGAAGCGACCCCAGGTGACCTTGAGCACGTTCCAGTCGGCACCACGGAAGACGCCTTCCAGCTCGTCCATGATGCGGCCGTTGCCGCGCACCGGACCGTCAAGACGCTGCAGGTTGCAGTTGATGACGAAGATCAGGTTGTCGAGGTTCTCGCGGCCAGCCAGCGAGATGGCACCCAGGGATTCCGGCTCGTCACACTCGCCGTCACCCATGAAGCACCACACCTTGCGGTCGTACATGGACTTCAACTCACGCGAGTTGAGGTACTTCATGACGTGCGCCTGGTAGATCGCCTGGATCGGGCCCAGACCCATGGAGACGGTCGGGAACTGCCAGTAATCCGGCATCAGCCACGGGTGCGGATAGGAAGACAGGCCGTTGCCGTCGACTTCCTGACGGAAGCTGTCCATCTGCTCCTGGCTGAGACGACCTTCCAGGAAGGAACGGGCGTAGATGCCCGGCGCCACGTGACCCTGGATGTAAAGCAGATCGCCTTCGAAATCTCCTTCCGGTGCACGGAAGAAGTGGTTGAAGCCTACGTCGTAAAGCGTCGCACTGGACATGAAGCTCGAGATGTGACCGCCCAGGCCCTTGTGGGCACGGTTGTTGCGGATCACCTGAGCGATGGCGTTGTAACGGATAAGCGAACGGATACGACGCTCCATGAACAGGTCACCCGGCATGCGCGCTTCGCGGTGCACGGGGATACTGTTGCGATGGGGCGTGGTCACCGAGAAGGGCACCTGATGGCCATCACGACGCAGGCGGTCGGCCAGGCGTGACATCAGGTACTGGGCACGATCCTCACCCTCACGATCCAGAACCGATTCCAGGGAGTCCAACCATTCCGTGGTTTCGATCGGATCGAGATCTTCTCTTGCCTCCAGACTCATAGACGTCTCTCCGAGTGAAGAAATTTTTTGTCAAACGTTTCGACGAACAGCGATATCGAAACCAGTGGCGCTCTTCAGTGTGGGCACGACCTTCTGAGTGGGCCGCATCTCCGATAGACCTGTCGTGACCGGGTCTTGCCGGCCGTCAATCTCGACGCGCATCCTGCGCCAAAGCAGGGCACAAGATGCAGTCATTTGGCGTGAAAGATACCGCAAACACCCCCGCGTGCCAATTCAGGGCAGCAAGACTCACCGGGCAGGTGCAATGCTTGGCTGCCCCGCGGCAGCACTGGCCTCATGCGCCTTGCGGTCGGGACTCATACGCCAGACTGAGCCGCCCTCGATAGCCGTGATGTAGTAAAACTACCAACGCGCCCCGCCACTGGGCGTTTCCTGCCTGGAGACGCCACGCAATGCTGCAATGCACCATCGCGAGGCACCTGCGACCTTAGTCCTGAATATCGTCCAGCAGGCGATCGAAGTAAGCCCAATCGAAGGCCGGGCCAGGATCCGTCTTGCGCAACGGCGCAATCCGCGCATGCGAGGTGATGCGCTCGCGCGTCAGCGCGGGATAGCTCGCCATCAGGCCGGCCACGGTGCGTGCCAGGGTGCGATATTGGACATCGCGATAGGGATGCACCTCATCGCCCTCGAGTTCGATACCGATGGTGAAGTCATTGAGCTCGACACGCTCACGCTGACCGTCATGCCAGCGCGAGCGCCCGGCGTGCCAGGCACGTCGATCGAAGGGCACGAACTGCACCAGGCGACCGTCGCGCTGGATCAGCACGTGCGCCGAGACGCGCAGCTGATGGATATCGGCAAAGTAAGGGTGGGCGCCAGGGTCGAGCTGATTGGTGAACAGCTGCTCGATGGCCGGGCCGCCGAAGCGTCCGGGCGGCAGGCTGATGGAATGCAGCACCAGCGCCGAGACTTCTCCCTCGGGACGAGCATTGTGATTGGGAGACGGCACCTGACGGGCGCTCTCGAGCCAGTGCTCGGGGGTGACCGCCAGACGCGTCAGGTGGCCCGACCGCGGGGAAGAGGACAAGGGGGGCATCGAAGACTCCAGACGGGAAGGTCGTCGCACGCGGGGACTGACCGCTCGCGTGGCTTTTCCTATAATGGCGCACATTATGGCATGCTCGGCAGCCACGGGTCTGTGCCACTGCCCCGGCACACGCACAGACCCCGGCTCCGGCTCCGGCAGCACTCTTCGTACAAGGATCAGACGCGCATGAACTTCCACGACGCCCTCGCCGAGGATATCCGTACCAGCGCCGCCCGCCTGCTCGCCGAGGATGTCGGCGGTGGCGATATCACCGCCGAATTGATTCCGGAGCGCCAGTGGGCCAAGGCGCGCGTGATCAGTCGCGAACCGGCCATCCTGTGCGGTGTGCCCTGGGTCGATGAGCTGTTTCGGCGCCTCGATCCGCGCGTCAGCCTCAAGTGGCTGGCCAGCGACGGTGATCGCCTCGAGGCCGACGCGCCCTTCCTGGAGCTGGAAGGCCCGGCACGCTCGCTGCTGACCGGCGAGCGTGCGGCGCTCAACCTGCTGCAGACGCTCTCCGGCACCGCGACCCGTGCCAGCCACTATGCCTCACTGGTCGAGGGCAGTGGCGTACGCCTGCTCGACACCCGCAAGACCCTGCCGGGCATGCGTGTCGCCCAGAAGTACGCCGTCAGCTGCGGCGGTGGCCACAATCATCGCATCGGCCTCTATGACGCCTTCCTGATCAAGGAAAACCATATCGCCGCCTGTGGCAGCATCGCGGCAGCGGTGCGTGAGGCACGCGACATCGCCTCCGACGTCACCTGCGAAGTGGAAGTCGAGAATTTCGAGGAGCTGGCCCAGGCGCTGGATGCCGGTGCCGACGTCATCATGCTCGACAACTTCGACAACGATCAGCTCATCGAGGCCGTGGCGCGCAACAAGGCGCATGCCAAGCCGGCCGTGCTGGAAGCCTCCGGCAACGTCAGCGAGGCGACCCTGCCGGGTATCGCCGCCACCGGCGTGGATTGCATCTCGATCGGCGCGCTGACCAAGGACGTGACCTCCATCGACCTGTCGATGCGCATCTACACTGTCGAGACCCGCTAGCCAACGACAGGTGAATGCCTTCCTGCTGGCCAGCTCCTGTCCTGCAGAGGTCGCCGCTGACGCCGGCCCATCTGTCACGACACATTGCCATGCCGCCAGGGAGGCGCCCCATGCCCCCGCCATCTCCTCATCAGCCGCCACCTGAAGCCCCCCGGGCATCAGGCAGCGGCTGGCAGACGCGCCGCTGGAGTCTCTACGCGCCGATCTATGACCGTGTGGCCGCTCGCATCCTGCGCTCCGCGCGGCGCGACGCCATCGCGACTCTCGATATCCAGGCAGGCACCCGCGTGCTGCTGCTCGGCGGTGGCACCGGGCTCGACCTGCCCTTCCTGCCCCGCGACATCGAACTCGAGGTGATCGACGCCTCCCCCGCCATGCTGCGCCGCTGTCGCGAGCGCGCCGAGACGCTGGGCTTCGATGCCAACGTCAAGCCGGGCGACGCCATGGCGCTCGACTTCCCCGATGGCTATTTCGATGTCGTCATCGCCCACCTGATCATCGCCGTGGTGCCCCAGCCCCAGCGCGCCTTCGATGAAGCGCTGCGCGTGCTGGCCAGTGATGGCGAGCTGTCGCTGCTCGACAAGGGCCTGCGCGGCAATCGCCCGGCCGGGCGACTGCGTCGTCTGCTCAATCCTCTGGCCCGGCTGGTGGCGACCAACCTCAATGTGCCGCTGGACAACCTGCTGGAGGGCCATGCGGTGCAGCGACTCGAGGACCGTGACCTCGGCCCCGGCGGGGCGTTGCGCCACATGCATCTGCGCAAGATCTGACCTGCACTGCCGCTCCCCCTTGCATTGCGCGTTCGGCATCGCCACGCAATGAGAACACCCGGATGACGAAAGCGACACGGCTCATGGCACCCGCCTGGGCTCTCGTCGCCGTCGCTCCCTGCAAGGAGGTTTGCATGCAGATTGATCTACGCGGCCGCAGCGCCATCATCAGTGGTTCCACTGCCGGTATCGGCTTCGCCATCGCCACAGGGCTTGCCCGCGCAGGCGCCAGCGTCACCTTGACCGGCCGCACCCAGGTGCGTGTCGATGAGGCCGTCGCCAGCCTCAGAGACAAGGCGCCCGGCAGCGAGGTACAGGGCGTGGCCGCGGACCTGGGCACACGCGAAGGCTGCGACACGCTGATCCGCGCCGTGCCGGACACCGATATCCTGATCAACAATGTCGGCATCTTCGCCCCGCAGGATTTCTTCGACACCGACGACGACACCTGGGAGCAGTTCTTCCAGGTCAACGTGATGTCGGCGGTGCGCCTGTCCCGCCACTATGCGCGTGGCATGAGGGAGCGCGACTGGGGCCGCATCCAGTTCCTGTCCAGCGAATCGGCGCTCAACATCCCCAGCGAGATGGTCCACTACGGCATGACCAAATCCGCGGTGCAGTCCGTCTCGCGCGGGCTCGCCAAGGTGCTGTCCGGCACCCGAGTGACCGTCAACGCCATCCTGCCGGGGCCGACCCGCTCCGAGGGCGTGCTCGAGATGCTCAAGCAGAATGCCGAGGAGCAAGGCAGGACGCTTGAGGAGGTCGAGGCCGACTTCGTCAAGCAGGCCCGCCCGACCTCCATCCTGCAGCGCCTGGCAAGCCCCGAAGAAGTCGCCAACATGAGCGTCTACGCTGCCTCCGAGCAGGCCAGCGCCACCACCGGCGCCGCACTGCGCGTGGAAGGCGGCATCGTCGACACCATGGCCTGATCGATCTGATCACGCGGCATGACTGACACCATGCCAGACGCGACACCATGCCAGACGCAAGACGCCCCCACCGGATGACCGGCGGGAGCGTCTTCATGTTCAGCATCACAGTGCTGTGCGCTTCAGTCGCCCGGGCGCTTCACTCGTCGAGGCGTTTCTCGAAGCGCTCGCGCTTGAGACAGATGCCATGGCGCTTGACGTGCTCAAGCCCCAGGCTGTGCCAGCCACGGCGGGCCAGACCCGGCGACAGCGTCAGACTGGCCTCCAGACTCATCACGCGCACCTTGCGCTCACGCAGGTCGCGCTCGGCCGCCGCCAGCAACTGGCTGCCGATGCCCTGCCCCATCAGACTCGGATAGACGTAAAGCATCTCGATGCGCGCCAGCGGCCATTCGGGGGCGTACTCGCAGAAGCCGATGCAGCGGCCATCACGCTCCGCCACCAGCACCTCGAAGCGATGCTGACGCGCGGCCCAGCGTTCGGCGTCGCGCGGGACACGCGCGGCCCACTGCTGGCGCTGCGCCAGATCATAGTGGCCGGCAGCGCCCTGCATGACGGCCTGGTAGAACACCTCGGCCTGATCCGCGGCATGCTGCGGCTGCGCCGCCACGATATGAACACGCTCCCTGGCCACTTCACGGCTATCGGTCTGGCTGTGCAATCGTTCGTCCTCCTTGTGTCCTCGAACGAGGACGATGTATTCATGGAAAACCTGACAGGCTTCACGGCTGACACCTGTCACTGAAGCGTCCTGCTCAGCCGCTGAAGGACACCTCATCGAAGCGGCTGGCCCGGGGGTGATCTCCCGTGACCATGTCCGGCTCCCGCACCAGCTGCCAGGTATGGAAGCCGGCGGCAGCGGCGGCGTCCAGCTCGGCGACGACATCCGACAGGAACAGGATCTCCGCGCCCGGAATACCCAGCTGACCGGCGATGCGGCGATAGCTCTCGGCTTCCTGCTTGGGGCCCGTGGTGGTGTCGAAGTAGCCGGCAAACAGCGGAGTCAGATCGCCGACATCGGAATGCCCGAACAGCAGCTTCTGGGCCTGGATGGAGCCTGAAGAGTAGACATACAAGGACAGTCCGCGTTCCTTCCAGTCACGCAATCCCTTCACGGCATCGGGATAGACATGGCCGGTGAAGTCGCCGTCCGCGTAGCCCTGTGCCCAGACCATGCCCTGCAGCGCCTTGAGCGGTGTGGCCTTGCGGTCGGCATCGATCCAGCCTTCCAGAATGGCGATCACGGCCTCGAGATCGGCCTTCGGCGCCTCGGCCAGCTCGCGGGTGGCGGCCAGCTGCTCGGCGACATCCTCACGCTCGGCGTTGGCACGCACGAAATCGCCCAGATTGGCGCGCGCATAGGGGAACAGCACCTGATGCACGAAGCGAATCGAGCCGGTCGTGCCCTCGATGTCGGTGACGATGGCGCGAATCATGCGGACTCCTGGGAATGCGGGGCTGCGGTCTGGGTAAAGTGCTCGGCCAACGCTTCATGACGCGGGAAGCGGGCGGCGATGTCATTGTCGGTGAAGTTGGCGATCCAGCCTTCCGGATTGGTGAACAGGCGGATGGCGGTGAAGTCCGGCGTCGGCCCCATGTCGAACCAGTGCGGCGTGCCGGCCGGTACGGCGATCAGGTCATCCTTCTCGCAACCGACCGCCAGCACGCGCTCGCCCAGATGCAGGTAGAAGATGCCGCTGCCGCGCACGAAGAAGCGCACCTCATGCTCCGCGTGGCGGTGCTCATCGAGGAACTTGCCGCGCAGGGCGTCGCGGTCAGGGTGATCCGGCGTCAGGCCGATCACGTCGGCGGTGACGAAGCCGTTCTCGGACTTGAGACGCGCGACATCGTCGGCGTAGGCCGCCAGCACCTGGGTCTGGTCGGTGGGATCACTCATCTCGCAGCCCGCCGTCCAGCGCTCGAAGCGAATGCCTTCGGCCTCGAGTTCGCTGGCGATCTGCGCGCCATCATTGGTGATCAACTGCGGACGCGAGGCGTCCTGCTCGGCGTAGATGGCCAGAAAGCTCATCGCTGTCTCCTCAGTTCCAGTTCACAACCCATCAGGAAATCGAGCGCTTCGACATGGCGGCGACAGGCCGTCATGCTGCTGGCCCAGGTGTAGAGGCCATGGCCGCGGATCAGGTAGCCGTGAAGACCGGCATCGGCGGCCAGCCGGGCGCGCACGTCCAGCGCCAGCGCCTCGATATCCTGAGTATTGTCGAAGACGGCCAGACGTACCGCCGTCTCATGACTCTTGACGCCTTCCAGCGCCTTGTTGAGCTCGAAACCCTCCAGGCTCAGGGTGTCACCCTCATGGCACAGCGACAGTACGGTGGCGGCCCTGGAGTGGGTATGCAGAATCGCCTGCGCGTGGGGCAGGTCTTCGTAGAGCTGACCATGCAGTCGCGCCTCGTCAGAGGCCTTGCGGGAAGTGCCCTGCAGCCTGACGGCAAAATCGCTGACCAGAATGTCGCCACTGGTCAGGCGGCCCTTGTGGCAGCCCGAGGCGGTGACCGCCATCAGGCGATCACTGAGACGACAGGAGAAGTTGCCACCGGTGGCCGGCACCTGCCCGGCAGCGTCCAGCGCCTGACCGGCCTCGATCAACTGTTGGCTCGCCAGTGCAAGGCGGTCGAGGTCCAGTGTCGACGGCAGGCCGTCGGCAGCGGCAATGGCGATAGGGTCTGACATGATCAAAGTTGCCCTCAAGAGTCGCGCGGGGCATTCACGCCCCGTCGCCAGCATCACGATTCAGCGCCACGCGGCGCTGCTCTCGCGGCAGACTACACAAGCCGACCCAGTGAGACCAGTCATGCCGTGCGACGACGAGCATGGCATCATGGCGACCTGGAATGTCACGCGACATTCTGCGCCATCATCACTTCAGCCTCTGCCACGGTCTAGCCATGTCCTCTTCCGATCAGCCCGCCAGCCCCCACCCGACCGCCGACACGACCGAGCGCCCGATGAGCGACGCCGCACTGGCCAGGCGCCTGCCGCTGCTGCCCCCACATCTGCGTGAGCAGGCCGCGGCGCTGGGGCAACAGGCCATGCAGCCTGTGGGCATCATCGAAAGCTGCTACCCGGACAAGTTCGGCATTCCCCGCCAGCCGGGGCTGGCGCGCCACGCCACCGCCATCCTGCACCTGCTGCCACCCTTCGATGACCCGGACTGCGTGCGCGACATCGAGGGCTTCAGCCATCTGTGGATCCACTTCCTGTTCCACGCCAGCCCCACACGCTGGACGCCCTTGATCCGCCCGCCGCGCCTGGGGGGCAACGCGCGCATCGGCGTCTTCGCCTCGCGCAGCACCCACCGTCCCAACCGACTGGGGCAGTCGGTGGTCGAACTGGCAGGCGTCGAGACGGCGGCCAACGCCACGCCGGATGGCGGGCAGTCGGGCAAGCGCAACGGCGTGCGCCTGCTGCTGCGCGGCCACGACCTGCTCGATGGCACGCCGGTGATGGACATCAAGCCGTATCTGCCGTGGGTCGATGCGGTGCCCGAGGCGCGTGCCGGCTATGCGCCTGCGCCACCGCCGCGTCACGCCGTCGTCTTCAGCTCACAGGCCGAGCAGACACTGGCGGCCCGGGCCGACAGCGCCACGCTGCGCGCACTGATCGAGGAAGTGCTCGCCCAGGACCCGCGCCCCGCCTATCACGCCGCCAGGCCCGCCGATGGCAAGCGCCAGTATGGCGTGCGGCTGGTGGACGTGGATGTGCGCTTCACGGCCCGCACGCAACCCGATGGCTCCTTGACGATGGAGGTCGCGGCCATCGTGGCCGTCTGATCAAACCCCTGCGCGGGTCAGAGCAGCGCCTTGTCCAGTGGGGGCCCACGCCTTGCATGGAGCGGATCGAAGGATTGCGCGCGCCAGATCAAGACAATGCCAGATTGGATTGGCAAACCGTCACGAGACCTGACCATACTTGGCGTGCGTTCCTTCATCTCCACTCGTTTCACCGGGAGTCCGCCGCATGAGTATCCGTCTGCTTGCCTTTGCCGCCAGTACCCGCAAGGCCTCCGTCAATCGACGCCTGATCGAGCGCCTGGCACACCACGCCCGGCAGGAAGGTGCCGAGGTCAGTCTGCTCGACCTCAACGACTTCCCGATGCCGCTCTACGATGGCGACAGCGAAGAGGCCAATGGCCGTCCCGCCAGCGCCGACCGCCTGCAGGAGATGCTGGCCAGCCATCAGGGGCTTCTGCTGGCGACGCCGGAATACAACGGCTTCTTCAGCCCGCTGCTCAAGAACACCTTCGACTGGCTGTCACGCCCGGCGGCGGATGGCCAGAGCGGCATGGACGCCCTGCGCGGCATGCCGGTCGGCATCGTCTCGGCCTCCCCCGGCGCCATGGGCGGCATGCGCGCGTTGCCCTTCGTGCGCCTGTACCTGAACAACCTCGGCATGCTGGTCGCGCCCCAGCAGATCGCGGTCTCGCGTGCCGCCAGCGCCTTCCACGAGGATGGCAGCCTGGATGACGAAGGCCAGGACCACGCTCTCGCGGCTGTCGCCCGCCAGGTGATCGACCTGGCCAGCCTGCGCGCCTCCTGAAGCGCCACGCCTCTTTCCTCACAGCTGCGTTCCCGGCCAGACACTTGGCTTGGCGCCTGCCAAACAAGAACGGCCCCCTGCCACTGGCAGGGGGCCGTTCCTTGATGCGCTGTCTACGTGACGTCAGAGCCTCAAGGCCCCAGTGCGTCACCCAAGCTCAGGCTCAGGCCGAGAAATCGATACCGATACGGCGACCGACTTCCTCGTAGGCTTCAATCACGCCGCCCAGGCCCTGACGGAAGCGGTCCTTGTCGAGCTTCTCGCGCGTCTCGGCATCCCACAGACGGCAGCCGTCCGGCGAGAATTCGTCACCCAGCACGACCTCACCCTTGAAGACACCGAACTCGAGCTTGTAGTCGACCAGCAGGATGCCGCCGTCGAGGAACAGCTGCTTGAGGATGTCGTTGACCTGGAAGGTCAGTTCCTTGGCGCGTGCCAGGTGCTTGGGCTCTGCCCAGCCGAAGGTCTCGACCAGCGACTCGTTGATCATCGGGTCGCCCTTCTCGTCGTTCTTGAGGAACAGCTCGAAGGTCGGCGGATTGAGCTCGATGCCTTCCTCGACCCCCAGACGACGCACCAGTGAACCGGCGGAGATGTTACGCACCACGCACTCCACCGCCATCATGTCGAGACGCTTGACCAGACATTCGTTGTCGCTGACCAGACGCTCGAAGTGGGTCGGGATACCGGCCGCCTTGAGTTTCTCCATGATGAAGGCATTGAACTTGTTGTTGACCATGCCCTTGCGATCCAGCTGCTCGATACGCTTGCCATCGAAGGCGCTGGTGTCGTCGCGGAATTCCAGCAGCAGAAGATCCGGGTCGTCAGTGACGAAGACGGATTTGGCCTTGCCAGCGTAGAGCTCTTCACGCTTTTCCATGAGATTCCCCCTGATGACGCTAGACGCGTCGAGTGTTGAGGCGGTCGACGATGAATCGATCACGCTTGAGTCTGTCACGCCCAGTCGAGAAGGACTGTGGCGTTGGTGTATGGCGTGATTCGAGAGCTGTCCATCTGGTCAGCTCATCCAGAATCACAAACGCCCGATCGCGAAGCGACCGGGCGTCATGAATATCAGGCGATGGCCTGCCAGCCAAAGCCGCTGTCCTGCGCGGCGATGATCAGGCGACTATCGTCATCCGCAAGCCAGGGGGCCAGTGCCTCCCGGGCCAATGACGGATGGTTGTTGCTCTCCGACAGGTGCGAGGCCACCAGCCGCTGCAGGCGCGCCAGCCCCAGATAGGGCAAGGCGGCACACGCCTGGGCATTGGCCAGGTGACCGAGCCGCCCCCCGACCCGCCGCTTGAGGCTGGGCGGATACGGCCCGCTGGCCAGCATCTGCGGATCGTGGTTGAACTCCATCACCAGCGCATCGCAATCGGCAAAGCACTGCAGCACATGCTCACTGACGTGACCGAGATCGGTCAGCACGCCGAGGCGACGCGTGGCCGTCTCACCGCGCCGATTGAACACGAACTGCACCGGCTCGCGCGCATCGTGGGGCACCGTGACCGGCAGAATCTCGAGATCCTTGATCGCGAACTCCTGCTGCGGCGTGATCAGATGGCGACTCGGCAGCGCGCCGAGCTTCTTGGCACGCCCGGCAAGCCAGGTGCCGGTGGTCAGATGCACCGGCACAGCGTGGCGACGCGCCAGCGGCCCCACGCCGCTCAGGTGATCACCATGTTCATGCGTGACCAGCACGGCGTCCAGCTGCGAAGGGTGCACGCCGAGGCGCGCCAGGCGGGCCTCGGTCTCCTTGAGGGTGAAGCCGCAATCGACCAGTACCAGTGCCTCGCGAGTGCGGATCAGCGTGCCGTTGCCCTTGCTGCCGCTGCCCAGCGAAGCCATCGCCATCACGCCCTGAGCGTCGCCACTCGGCCTACGGGCGGCCGTCAGCGCCCCACTGCCTGCCACCGGGAGGGGGATCTGAAACGACGCAGCCGCCTCACCCGACGAGTCGTCAGATGAGGCGGCGCAAGGCGTGTCGAGCCACATGCTCAGCGCAGTGTCGACGCCACGGCGTCGAGCAGCTCACGCGCCAGTGCCGGCGTGGTCTCTTCACCATCGGCACGGGTCGCCGTGACCAGGGTATGGTCATTCTCGGCGCGCAGCTTGAGTACCATCGGCACCGGGTCACCATCGCCGCCGATACCCAACCAGCCGCCATCACGCTCTTCACGCGGGATGTAATCGACCATGAACTCGCCACGCGAGCGGTCCTGATCGGTCAGCGTCTGGTAGTCGGTGTTGAAGTTCTTCTGCAGCTGATAGAGCAGCTCGGCCCAGCTGCGCTCGGTATCCAGCGCCAGGTCGACCTGCCAAGTGCCATCGCGGCCTTCCAGGCGCACGCGGTCATCACGGCTGAGCGACTGGGCCGCCAGCGAGACGCCGCTATCGGCGGAAGAGGCGGCCAGATAGCCGCTCAGCGCGTTCAGGCAGCTGCCGGCGACATCGCCGCCCTGCTGACAACGCACTTCGGAGGCATCGGCACGCAGCCCCTGGCTGACGCTGATGATGCCCTGGGCCGTGGTGATCTCGCCCTTGCCGGCATCGATGCTCTGCACATCAAGGCCCTGGTCGCGCACGAAGGACTGCAGACGTGTCCATACCGCTGCCGGCGCGGCGTTCACGGCCAGCCAGCGGGCATCGCCGCTCTGACGCATGGCGACGAACTCACGCCCGCCCTGCTCGCTGGTCGCCAGCGGCTGGGGACGCGGTGCCTCGAAGTCGTCGCTGGCCAGGAAGTCACTGCTGGCCTGCGGCACCGGCATGGAATCCTGGTAATCACCACGATTGATCGTGTCCGGCAGCTCCAGCGGCGGCGCGATGCTGGCATCGGCATACTCGCTGTTGCGATCGTAGTAGTAGCCATCACTGGAACAGCCTGCGACCGCGAGCGCCGTCAGCAGGGCCAGTGGCACGAAACGCTGACTCATCAGTTGAGCACCTCGGCCAGTTGCAGTGCTTCCTCGACCGTGGAGTGATACTGCTCGGACAGCCAGGTCAGCGGCAGACGCACGCCGGACTCCGGCGACAGGCCCATGCGATGCATGGCGAACTTGACCGGGATCGGGTTGGACTCGACGCCCATCGCGGAGTGCAGCGGCATCAGGCGCGTGTTGATCTGGTGAGCGCGCTCGGCATCGCCGGCCACGGCGGCTTCGCACATCTCGTGCATCAGGCGCGGCGCGACGTTGGCCGTCACGGAGATATCGCCGTGGCCGCCCATCAGGATGAAGTCACAGGCCGTGGGGTCATCGCCGGAGTAGAGCGCGAAGTCAGTGCCCTTGAGGCGGTCGATCAGTTCCTGACCGCGCTCCAGGTTGCCGGTGGCATCCTTGAGGCCGACGATGTTGTCGAGCTCGGCGAGGCGGAAGACCGTCTCGTTGTAGATATCGGAGCAGGTACGACCCGGCACGTTGTAGAGAATGACCGGGATACCGGCCTGCTCGGCGACGGCCTTGAAGTGCTGGTAGAGCCCTTCCTGGGTCGGCTTGTTGTAGTACGGCGCCACGGAGAGGCAGTAATCCGCACCGACTTCCTTGGCGTAGCGAGCCAGTTCGACCGCTTCGGAGGTGGCGTTGGCGCCCGTGCCGGCGATGACCGGAATCTTGCCGGCGACCGTCTCGACCACACAGCGGATGACATCGAAGTGCTCCGCGAAGGACATGGTGGTCGGCTCGCCGGTAGTGCCGGCGGCGACGATGGCATCGGTGCCATTTTCGAGGTGGAAGGCGACCAGCTGGCGCAGGGCGTCCCAGTCGATCTCGCCGGTGGCCTTCATCGGGGTCGCCAGTGCGACAATGCTACCTGTGATCATCCCTCGAATTCTCCTCTGGTGCCTGATGCGCCAGGCGTGTCCCTGCGCTGTTGAAACAACGGATCTCGGGGACAGACATCTGACATAAATTGGTTGACGCAGGACTCTGATTGCGTGGGCACGCCGACACGCGAGTCTCGTCAAGGGTGATGATGTTACAAAGACCATCGAAGCCTGTACAGACGCCATCTGCACCGGTTGTGCAAAGCGGTGGATTCCCTCGCCTTTCCACGGGGCAGATGCACGGTGGATGGGCGCGATGGCGCCGGTCGCCAAGACGGTGAAACACAAGAGTTCTGCCCTGTCTTTGACAAGTCAGGACGCCCTGCGTGTAATGCAGGACACACCGCAGAAGCGGGCAAGCGCGATGCCCATCACTGCCGGTTTTTTTCATCATTCAGCACTGTCAGCCGCCACATGGCCGTCAGTCATCGCCAGGAGAGCACGATGAGCGTCAGCCTCGGTCAGCCAATTCCCGACTTTACCGCCCAGGCCACCAGTGACACCGAAGTCACTCCGGCCAGCCTCAAGGGCAAGCAAGCCGTCATCTATTTCTACCCGAAGGACCACACGCCGGGCTGCACCACCGAAGGCGGTGACTTTCGCGACAACCTCGAGGAATTCGAAGCGGCCAACACCGTGATTCTCGGCGTTTCCCGCGACAGCCTGCGCACCCACGAGAACTTCCGCGCGAAACAGGGCTACCCGTTCGAGCTGATCAGCGACCCGGACGAGACCCTGTGCAAGATCTTTGACGTCATTCACATGAAGAAATTCATGGGCAAGGAAAGTCTCGGCGTGGTGCGCTCCACCTTCCTGATCGACGCCGACGGCAATCTGGCGCGCGAATGGCGTGGCGTGAAGGTCAAGGGCCATGTCGAGGAAGTGCTGGAAGCCGCCCGCGAGCTCAACGCTGACCGCTAGTCTCGAATGGCAGCAGCTCGAGTGGCAGCAGCCCGCGTGACAGCAGCTCGTGGAGAAACAGCTGAGCGGAGAGCGCCTGTGCGCCAGCCGCCTCAGCCATGAAAAAAGCCCCGCCGATTGGCGGGGCTTTTTCGATCAGGCGCTCTTGTCCGCGACCCGATTCTCCTCGGCGCGCGCCCTGCGCGGCCAGGCGTAGAGCAGCGACTTCATCAGGGTCGCCAGCGGGATGGCGAAGAACACCCCCCAGAAGCCCCAGATGCCGCCGAAGAACAGCACCGCGAGGATGATCGCCACCGGATGCAGATTGACCGCCTCCGAGAACAGCAGCGGCACCAGCACGTTGCCATCCAGCGCCTGGATGATGCCGTAGGCGATCATCACGTACATGAAGGTGTCGCCCAGCCCGTAATGGAAACCGGCGACGGCGGCGACCGGCAAGGTCGCCCCTGCCGCGCCGATGTAGGGAATCAGCACCGAGAAGCCGACCACGATCGCCAGCAGCGCCGAATACGGCAGCCCGAAGGCGACGAAGGTGACGTAGCTGACGCCGCCGACGATGACGATCTCGATCACCTTGCCGCGCACGAAGTTGGCGATCTGGTCATCCATCTCGTTCCAGACCCGGCTCATCAGCAGACGCTTGCGCGGCAGTAGCGCCAGCGTGAAGTCCACCAGCCGCTCGCGGTCCTTGAGCATGAAGAACACCAGGATCGGCACCAGCACCAGGTAGATCACCACGCCCATCAGGTTGCCCAGCGACGCCAGCGACAGCGATACCGCGCGCTGCCCGAACTGGGTCAGCTCACGTCCGGCGGCGCCGACCCACTGCTGGACCTGCTCCGGCGTGATCAGGCCGGGGAAGCGCTCCTGCAACTCGCCCAGCCAGCGCTGCCCGGAGGCGAACATGCCGGGAATCTCCTGGATCAGGTTGGCCAGCTGATGCCAGACCAGCGGCAGCAGGAGCAGCGCACTGGCCAGCATGATGCCCATGAACACCAGCGTCATCAGGCTGACCGCCGCCAGGCGCGGCAGGCCACGGCGCTCCATCCAGCTGACGCCGCTCTGCAGCAGGAAGGCGACGATCAGGGCGGTGAAGAATGGCGCCAGCATGCTGCCGAGCAGAATGACGGCGGCGAACACCAGCACCAGCACCAGAAACAGCACCACCGCTTCTTCGTCGGAGAAATAGCGCTCGATCCAGCCACGCAACAACGTCTTCATGGTCATGACGGATCTTCCTCGCACAGCGCCTTGATCACGAAGCGATAATCGCCCTCTGGCGTCTCTTCACGCGAGACCAGCGCGTGATCGCTCAGCGCCAGATAGGCAGGGATGTCGCCCCAGGCGCCGGCGTCGCTGGCGAGGACCTCGAGTTGCTCGCCGGCACTCATGCCAGCCAGTTTGAGCTTGGTGCGCAGCAGCGGCAACGGACAGTGCAGGCCGCGCGCATCCAGCGTCTGCAGGTGGGTATCGGCCGTGGAGTCAGCCATCGGATTCGCAGTCTCAGCGCCAGGTCGTTCGAATGCCATCTGCCCTTCCGTTCTCGTTATGATGTTCTGCCGCACACCATGGAGGGTGCAGCTTGAAAACGCCCCGATTTAAGGGCACCTTGCCTGACAAAGCAACTTTCCGCCCTGCGCGGCTGCGTCTTGCCCGGACTCGCGCAGGGCCGTCAACGCCAGTGCGGCGCCCGGCAATCCTGCGAGCCGACCGCACCTTGCGCCATATCGAAGAGGATTGCCTGCATGTCGTTGCTGCCCCCCTTGAGCGGACGCGTCCGCATCGGACGCCGCGGGCTTGCCACCCTGTCGAGCGCCCTGCTCGGCCTGTTGCTGATGGGCGCGCCGGTCGCCAGTGCGCCGGCCGCATCCCACAACGACTATGGACTGCCGGACCTGGGGAGTGCGAGTGGCGGCATCTCCAGCAACGATGAATATCGTATCGGTCGCGCCTGGCTGCGTCAGTTCCGCGCCCATGTGCGTGAATGGGATGATCCCATCACTCTGGACTGGATCGGTAGCATCGTGCGTCAACTGGCGCCGTGGAGCGAGCTGGATGACCGCAATTTCATCATCACGCTGGTCGCCAGCAGCCAGCTGAATGCCTTCGCCGTGCCCGGCGGCGTGGTCGGCGTCAATACGGGCCTGTTCGCCTTCGCGCCGGACCGCGACGCCTTCGCCTCGGTACTCGCCCACGAACTGGGCCACCTCTCCCAGCATCACTTCGCGCGCAACATGGAGCGCCAGGCCGAGACACGCCTGCCGACGCTGGCCGGCTTCCTCGCCGGCATGGTGATCGCGGCGGGTGGTGGCGGCTCAGCGGGCATCGCGACCATGGCCGGCACCCAGGCCGCTGCCATTTCCGATCAGCTGGCCTATTCACGCCGCTTCGAGCAGGAGGCCGACCGCGTCGGCATCGATGCGCTGTCACGCGCCGGCTTCGACCCCGACGCCATGCCGCGCATGTTCCGCGCCATGCAACGCATGGCCAGCCTGCAGGGCGGCAACGCACCGGAATTTCTGCTCACGCACCCGGTGACCGAGGCGCGCATCGGCGACACCCAGGCGCGTGCCGACGCCATGCAGAAGGTGACACCCGACCCGCTCGCGCAGCTCGCCTACGCGATGATCCGTGCCCGCGCCTTGCTGGCGCTCAACCTGCGCCAGCCCGAGCAGGGGCTGACGACACTGCGCGAAGACAACCCCGACCCCGACGCGATTGCCTACTATCAGGCGCTGGCCGCGGCGGAGCACAACCAGGTCGACAAGGCGCTGGCCGCGCTGGATCGCCTGCATGACAAGCATCCTGACCTGACCCTGATCAGCGCCAGTGCGGTCGAGGTCGCGCGGGATGCCCGGCGTTATGAGGAGGCGACCCGCCGCGCCAGACGCCTGCTGCGCCTGCAACCCGACTACCTGCCGACCCGACTGGCCATGGCGGAAGTCGCGCTGCAACAGGACCCCGCCGCCGCGCGCCAGCAGCTGGAGGACATGCGCCGCGATCATCCCGATGACCCCAAGGTCTGGAGTCTGGCCTCCGAAGCCAGTGGGCGCAGCGGCCACACCGCCGAGGCCTTCCTGTATCGCGCCGAATTCGACCAGCTGGAGGGCCGCATGGACAAGGCCTTCGCTCAGCTCAAGCTGGCCGACGAGGCCGCGCGCAAGAACGGCGACTTCAGCATGGCCAACCGTATCAGTTCACGCCGGGAAGACTTCAAGCGCTATCGCAACGCCATCGAGGAGTTCTGAGGCACGCTCCCTCTCGCAGCACCAGGCAAACAAAAACCGCCGCCCCGGGGAATCGGGAGCGGCGGTTCTGGTTCATGCAGGCAGCAATCGGTGGCGATCAGCGTCAGCGCTCAGCCGCGATTGAATTCCAGCATCCGCGTCAACGGCTTCAGGGCGCGCTCACGCAGGCCATCATCGACGAAGACTTCCTCGGCATTGGCTTCCGACGGATCGCGACGCAGCACGGCGGCCAGATTCTCCAGGCCGTTCATCGCCATCCACGGGCAGTGCGCACAGCTCTTGCAGGTCGCGCCATTGCCGGCGGTCGGCGCCTCGTACAGCTGCTTGTGCGGCGCGGCCTGCTGCATCTTGAAGAAGATGCCACGATCGGTCGCGACGATCAGCTGCTGATTGTCGAGCTCGACGGCAGCCTTGATCAGCTGCGAGGTGGAACCGACCACATCGGCCAGCTCGACCACCGACTGCGGTGATTCCGGGTGCACCAGCACCGCGGCGTCCGGGTAGACCTTGAGCAGGTCACTGATGCCCTGGGCGCGGAACTCGTCGTGGACGATGCAGGCACCGTCCCACAGCAGCATGTCGGCACCGGTCTGCTTCTGCACGTAGGCGCCCAGATGCTTGTCCGGCGCCCAGATCAGCTTCTCACCCCGGGCGTGCAGGTGCTCGATGACATCGACGGCGATCGAGGAGGTCACCACCCAGTCGGCGCGCGCCTTCACGGCCGCCGAGGTATTGGCGTACACCACCACGGTGCGGTCGGGATGGGCATCACAGAAGGCCGCGAACTCGTCTTCCGGGCAGCCGAGGTCCAGCGAGCAGGTCGCCTCCAGCGTCGGCATCAGCACACGCTTCTCCGGCGACAGGATCTTGGAGGTCTCGCCCATGAAGCGCACGCCGGCGACGATCAGCGTCGAGGCGTCATGGCGGGCGCCGAAACGTGCCATCTCGAGCGAGTCGGCGACGCAGCCGCCGGTTTCCTCGGCCAGCTGCTGGATGGCGTCGTCACAGTAGTAATGCGCGACCAGTGCGGCATCACGCTCGATGAGCAGCTGCTTGATCTCGTCGATCAGCGCGGCATCTTCGGCGGCGGGGCGTGTCGGGCAGTAAGCGCGGGCCAGATGCTCGCGCACCTGCTCACGGACGGCATTGTGGGCCTCACGACCCGGCATGGCATTAGTCAGGCTGTTCATGTGTCTCTCACCTAGCCCACAGGGGCTCCCCCTGTGCTGAGTGGGTCAGGACTCGGCCCGGACACGAACGGCCCGTGGCGGTCCTGCCAGCGCTGCAGCTGGGCTCCCCAGACTGCGGCGTGTGCCTTGGGCGTCTATCGCCCGCAGCGTCGGCGGACATGAGCCTTGGCTCGCCCACAAGGATACGCCTGGCGCGATCGCGGCTCCAGTCGACTTGGGGGCAACGGACTCTTTCCTTTCGCGTAACAAAAATTGCCCCGCGCCAATGAAGGCACGGGGCAAGATCTGGTGGGTCGTGAGGGATTCGAACCTTCGACCAATTGGTTAAAAGCCAACTGCTCTACCACTGAGCTAACGACCCAAAACTGGGTGGCGGATGGTGGGTCGTGAGGGATTCGAACCTTCGACCAATTGGTTAAAAGCCAACTGCTCTACCACTGAGCTAACGACCCGCCGCCGGGTGCTTTGCAAGAGACCATTCCAGAGAATGGTGGGTCGTGAGGGATTCGAACCTTCGACCAATTGGTTAAAAGCCAACTGCTCTACCACTGAGCTAACGACCCTTGCGAAGCGGGACGTAAGATACCGCCGATCCCGTTTCGACGCAAGCCTTTTGCAAAAAAACTTCAAGCAAATGACCAGCTTGTCCGCTGGCACCTCGCGAAACGCCCGCGCCAGCGCATGCACAGCGCGTGGGCCAGCCCCTGTGACAAAGACACGCAAGCCCGCGATGGGCGCGGGCTTGCGGGTTACCACTTAGGTCGCACGAGCTTGTGGCATGTCCACGAGCTTATGCCATATCAGTGAATGACGGCATGTTGCCGCCCTCACCGACTGCGCCATCAGCGCGGCTTGCGCGTACGCTGCGGCGGCTTCTTCATGGCGCGCACCGGACGACGCTTCTGCTTGTCGCGGCTCCAGCGATTCTGCTCGTCCGGCGTCAGGGCCGGCGCCTTGCGATGCTCGAGACCTGCCAGCGTGGACAGTTCATCGATCTCGCTCTGCTCCATCTCCACCCACTCTCCGGCGCGAGCGCGCTTGTCGAGGAAGATGTTGCCGTAGCGCACGCGCTTCAGACGGCTGACGGTCAGCCCCTGGGAGTCCCACAGACGGCGAACCTCACGGTTACGGCCTTCCATGATCACGACGTGGAACCAGCTGTTGATGCCTTCGCCACCGAATTCCTGCACATCGGTGAAACGCGCCGGGCCATCTTCGAGCATCACGCCATTGACCATGTTGACGACGTGCTCGCGCTTGACCTCACCCATGACACGCACGGCGTACTCACGCTCGATCTGGGTCGACGGGTGCATCAGACGGTTGGCCAGCTCACCATCGGTGGTGAACAGCAACAGACCGCTGGTGTTGATGTCGAGACGACCGATCGCGATCCAGCGCTCGCCCTTCAGGCGCGGCAGACGCTCGAAGACGGTGCGGCGACCTTCCGGGTCCTTGCGCGTGCACAGCTCGCCTTCCGGCTTGTTGTACATGATGACGCGACGCGCCGTCTCTTCCGCGCCCTTCAGGCTCTGCGGGCGATCATCGAGGCTGACCTGGTCACGCGGGCCGACGCGATCACCCAGCTGGGCGACCTTGCCGTTGACCTTGACGCGACCGGCACTGATGGCGACTTCCATCTCACGGCGGGAGCCGAGACCGGAGCGCGCCAGTACCTTCTGCAGTTTCTCGTCCTCGACCAGCTTGTCGCCCTTGGCCTGCGGCGGCAGCGGACGCAGTTCCGGCGCGTCGGCGGCGGCCGGCTTCTTGCCGACATTGGCCTTGCTGCCGCGCGTGGACTTGCCGGTATCACGGGTCGGGCGGGCCTGCTCGCCACGCTTGTCGGCAGCATCCGCCGCGTTCTTGTCCGCGAAGGCCTTGCCGGTCACGGCCTTGCCACCGGCGTGCTTGCCGCCAGCCTGCTTGTTGCCTGCCTGGCTGCTGCCGGGGCGAGAGGTCTTGCGCTTATCAGAGTCTGTCTTGCTCATGACATGAACCATTTCATCTATAGGAGTTTCGCCTACGCAGGGTCGTCATCATCGACGGTCCCGGCAGCGGAGGAGTCGTGCGGCTGCGCATCGGCAGCGTCGTCATCCTCGTCTGCACCGCGCAAACGTTGGCTGAGGCGCGCTTCGAGTGTGGCGAAGTCGAACCCCGAGCCGGTGGACGCCATCCCGGCGTGGTCATTTTCCGCCTGTGAGGCGGAGGGTGCTGCTGTGTTCGGTGTGTCAGCCGAGGCACCGGAGGTATCGAGTGCGCGCATCTTCAGCGCCTCTTCCAGCTGCTCGGCGGTGACGTCCGGCGGTTGCCAGTCGTCGGGCACCGGGGTGCCAGATTCGGTCTCAAGACCTGTCTCAAGACCTGTCTCAAGACCTGACTCAAGCCCTGACTCAAGCCCTGTCTCAGCGCCTGGTTCAGTCTTTCCCCCAGTCTTTTCCCCAGTCTCTGCGTCAGGTGCTGACTCAGGCGTTGTCTCATGCTCTGGATCAGCTCCTGCATCAACGCTGTCTGCCGGTGCCTCCTCCGTCTCGCCGTCCGGATCATCCGGCAATGGCAAGGTCTGAGAGGGCGGCACATCATACAGGTCTGCCTCGAGCTGTTCGAGTCCTTCGAAGCCTTTCAGTTCATGCACCGGCGGCAGCTCTTCCAGCGTCTTGAGCCCGAAGTCATCGAGGAACTGACGCGTGGTGGCGAAGACCGCCGGACGCCCCGGCACATCACGATGGCCGACCACTCTCACCCAGCCGCGCTCGACCAGGGTGCGCATGATCGAGGAGCTGACCGTCACGCCACGCACCTGCTCGATATCGCCGCGGGTCACCGGTTGACGATAGGCCACCAGCGCCAGGGTCTCCAGCAAGGCGCGCGAATAACGTTGCGGACGCTCTTCCCACAGCCGCGATACCCAGGGGGAATACTGCTGGCGAACGCGCAGCCGCCAGCCACTGGCGGTCTCGAACAGCTCCAGCGCGCTCTTGTCGGCCGGGTGACGCGCTTCCAGCTTGCCCAACGCCTCGCGCAGCGCGGGCCTGGTCGGGCTTGAATACTCATCGAACAGACCGGCCAGGCGCTCAAGCGTCAGCGGCTCGCCGGCGGCCAGCAGGGCCGCTTCGATGATCTGGTCCAGCGGGACATCGCGCAAACTCATGACGCCGCGTTCTCCTGCTCGTCGGATGGGGGTAAGGAAGGTGACGTCTGCGCATCATCGGACGCTGCGTCATCGAACGCCCCCTGATCGGCCGCCACCTCGTCTTCGTCGGCGAATTCCAGCGCCAGCCAGTCCTCGTCATCCTCGGGGTCCGGTTCCGGCGTGCGGGCGCGCACGTGAATCGGTGACAGCGGCGCGTTCTGGACGATCTCGATCATCGACTCCTTGGCCAGCTCCAGAATCGCCATGAAGCTGACCACCACCCCGGCACGCCCTTCCTCGAGCGTGAACAGCTTCTCGAAGGGCGTGAAGTGCTCATGGGTCAACAGATTCATGATCGCCAGCATGCGCTCGCGAGTCGACATCACCTCACGCGAGATGGTGTGCGCCTGGACGAGGTCCGCCTGACGCAGGAGGCCGGACAACGCGCCGAGCAATTCCGACAGATCGACATCAGGGTGCACCACGCGCGTCTCGAGTTCGGGCAGGTCTGCCGTGGCCACGAACCAGTCGCGGCCCTGACGCGGCATCTCATCCAGCCCTTCGGCGGCCAGCTTGGTCTGCTCGTATTCCTGCAGACGGCGAATCAGCTCTGCGCGCGGGTCCTCTTCCTCGTCGTCATCACTCGCCTTGGGCTGTCGCGGCAGCAGGCTGCGCGACTTGATCTCCGCCAGCATCGCGGCCATCAGCAGGTATTCACCGGCCAGATCGATCTGCATGGCGTGCATCAGCTCGACATACTCGATGTACTGATGGGTGATGGCCGCGACATTGATGGCGAGGATATCGAGATTCTGGCGACGGATGAGGTAGAGCAGCAGATCCAGCGGCCCCTCGAAGGTCTCGAGAAAGACACGCAGCGCCTCCGGCGGGATGTACAGATCCTGCGGCATCTCGGTGAGCGCGGTGTCGTTGACTCGCGCCAGCACCGTCGACGACGCCGTCGGGGGCGTGACGAGAGGTGCGGGCTGATGCCCATCGGTGAGGGCAAAACTGGCGCCATCGAGCAGGTCGCTCATGACATCTCCTGCAGGAGGCGGGTGAAGGTGGGTCTGGGGGACGGGCATTCTAGCGGCTCGCGCCCCATCCCCCAAGTCTTTACGCCGCCGGTGATACGACGGGCCCGCGCTCGGCGCCGCCCGCGTCTAGCGATAGGTCAGGCCGATCACGCGCCGCAGCTCATCCAGGGTGTCACGCACGGTGTCACGGGCCCGCTCGGCGCCTTCTGTCATCATGGTGCGCACCTTGCCATGCTCCCCTTCCAGCGCCTCGGCACGCTCACGAATCGGCGTCAGCGCCGCGTCGACATGCTCGATCAGACAGCCCTTGCAGTCCAGGCAGCCGATGCTGGCATCACGGCAGCCCTCCTCCGCCCACTGGCGGTCCGAGGCGGGCGTGAAGCTTTCATGCAGCGTCCACAGCGGGCAGCGCTGCGGGTCGCCGGGGTCCTTGCGGCGCACGCGCGCAGGGTCGGTGGGCATCTCGCGCACGCAGGCCGCGATATCGTCGCGTCCACTGCGCAGGAAGATGGCGTCTTCCCGTGCGGCCTTGTGCGTCTTGAGCTCCATGCCCAGCAGCGGCTCGACCTCACCCTGCCAGTGTTCCGGCTCGCCGAGGATGCGCCGCCCGCCACCTTCCAGATAGCCGAGCAGGCGCTCCTGCTGGTTGCGGTTGAGCTTGCTGGTCTCGGCCAGCAGGCCGCGCGCTCGCTCGAAGGCCTCGAGATCGCCTTCTTCCTGGTAGTCGCTCAACCATTCGCGATACAGGCGACCGCTCTTCTTGCCCAGGCGCGCGATGGCGCGTTCAGCCTGCTCCTCGAAGCCGGCATCGCGGCCATAGCGATGATTGAAGCGTCGGGCGACCTCACGGGTGAACTCGATATGCGCACGCTGCTCGGGGCCGGCGGGCACCACCTGCCCCCGCAGCGCCAGAATGTCGGCCGCCTGCATCAGGGGCGCACCGAGCATGGCCAGACTGGCGCCCTGCTGCTCACCGAGTCCGGCGACCATCTCGCGGTAGCTGGGCAGACGCTCCAGCCAGGCCTTGGGCGTGACGCTGGCCAAGATCATGTGCACGTCGGTCAGCTCCGGCACCCACGACTGGATGAACAGGGTAGCGACCTTGGGATTGACCCCACAGGCGAGACAGTCGATCACCATCGCCCAGCTATATTGCTCGATCTCGTGAGGCGCGTGACCGCTGACCGCCAACGCGTTCCAGTCGGCGACCAGAAAATAGGCATCGTGATGGTATTGCAGCTCGGTCCAGCGCCGGATCACTGATTGATAGTGTCCGAGTTGCAGGTGTCCGGTGGGGCGTAAGCCGGACACCAGCCTGGCCGAGGTATCGGTGGCACTCACCTTGTGAGTTCTCCCTGAGGCGTATGAAGCCGCCAGTCTAGCAACCCGAGGCCCCGCTCAGCATCCCCGCGACGTCGTGTCCCTGACAACATGCGCCACGTGACCGGATCACGCAGCGGCCAGCGCACCGCTCAGCCGGCGGCGATGCCGGTGCGATAACGCCCGGCGTAGTCGAACAGCTTGTCGCGGATCTGCCAGTAACGCCCGCTCTTGCGCCCGATGACGAAGTCCGGCGCCTTGAGACGCTCCTCACCCGCCAACACCTCGGCGATGTCCTTCGGTGCCCAGTCACTGCCCGGCGCGCGCAGATGACGCGCGAGGAAGCTCAAGCGGAAGGCGTGGCGCTGGGCGGAGGTCTCGAGCGCGAACCACTCGGACAGATCGGTGCCATCCTCGTCGTAATAGGTCACCTTCAAGCGTGGCAGGCCGCGCCCGTTGCGCGCCTCCTCCAGCTGCCAGCCGCTGACGCGCAGCACCCGCGCATCACGCAGCTTGAGCGCATCGCGCAGCTTGTCATCCGGATCGACCAGTCGCGCCTGACAGGCATGACAATGGCGGGCGGCGATGTCATTGGCCTCGCCACACTGCGGGCAGGCCTTGGCGCGATAGCGAAAGTCGCACTGCACCAGCGGCCTGCCCTCGCCCTCCGGTGACTCGACCAGCCCCTGACAGCGACGCCCGAAGTGCTCGACCACCAGCTCACCATCCTTGCGTCCCCAGAAAAGATTGGCGTTGCCGCACACCGGGCACTCGACCTGGACGATCTCGGTGTCGCCGGCCGGTTTCGGCGTCGCCACCTCCGGCGCGTAGAGGTCCCAGGGATTGCCGGCGTAGTCGAGAATCAGACAATCCGTCTTGCCGGGACTCAGGCGCAGGCCGCGCCCGACGATCTGCTGATAGAGACTGACGGATTCCGTGGGCCGCAGGATGGCGATCAGATCGACATGCGGCGCATCGAAGCCGGTGGTGAGCACCGCGACATTGACCAGATACTTGAGCTGCTGGGCCTTGAAGGCATTGATCAGCCGCTCGCGCTCCTCGCTGGGCGTCTCGCCGGTGATCAGCGCCGCCTCGCCGTCAGGCAGGAGTGCGGTGACTTCCTCGGCATGCTCGACGGTGGAGCAGAACACCATCACGCCGCGCCGCTCGCGTGCCTGGGCGACGATATCCAGCACGATGCCCGGCGTCGCGCGCGAGCCCTGCACCACCTCGTTGAGCTCCGCCTCCTGGAAGCTGCCGCCGATGCCGGGCGCCAGCTGCGAGAAGTCATAGCGCGCCACCGCGACATCGACGCGCCGCGGCTCACTCAGAAACCCCTGCCGCACCATCAGGCGCAGCGGCTGCTCGAAGACGCAATCACGGAAGAAGCAGTCATCATCCCCGCGCACCATGCCGTGATAGTGACGGTGGAAGATGAAGCCCTGACCGAGACGATACGGCGTCGCCGTCAGCCCCAGCACCTTGAGGCGCGGATTGTGCTCGCGCAGATGATTGATGACCTTGCGATAGCTGGCGTCCTTCTCCAGCGAGACCCGGTGACACTCATCGATCACCAGCAGCGTGAAGGGCGCCGCCTGCCCCTCAGTCGTCTGATCAGCCGGCGTGAAGGCATCGAGGTTGCGCACCACTGACTGCACCGAGCCGAACACCACCTGACGCGAGGCCTGCTTGCGCTTGAGGCCGGCACTGAAGATGTCGGCGTCCTTGCCATAGGATTCGTACTTGGCGTGGTTCTGCTCGACCAGCTCGCGCACATGCGCCAGCACCAGCACACGGCCACGCGCGATTCGCGCAAGCTCCGCGATCACCAGTGACTTGCCGCTGCCGGTGGGCAGCACGATCACCGCCGCCTCATCACTGCGGCGAAAGTGCTCGACGGTACGCCGCACGGCCTCCTGCTGATACGGACGCAGCTCAAACATGCAGCGCCGTCCAGCAAGACACATGAGTGGGAGCGCTGCCGGCAGGCAGGCCCAGGAAAGTGATGGCTGACAGGGGAGTGATGGCTGACAGGGAAGTGATGGCTGACAAGGAAATTGACATCAAGGGGCCGCCGAATCGCAGGAAGGGACAATGCCCCCATTATCCGCATCAGCGACTGCAGCGGCAAAGTGGGTGTGGATAACCTGAGCCCGTCAGTCTTGGCCCGTCAGGGTCAGAAGCGCGGCGCGCGCCCCTCGAGCTTGGCCTTGATGCACTCGGTCTGCTCTGCACGCCCCAGCAGCGAGGACTGCAGCTCTGCCTCAAGCGCCAGTGCCTCGGCTTCCGGCGCCGCGAGGGCCTCGTCATAGAGACGCGTGATGGCGCGGATGGCGCTGGGGGAGCGCCCGGCAATCTGGCGCGCCAGGGCCAACGCCTCCTCCTGCGGGCTGGAGATGATGCGCGTGACCAGGCCGGCACTCTGCGCCTCGTTGGCCTCGACCTTGCGTCCGCTCCACGTCAGCTCGTGCAGCCAGTCCGGTCGCACGCCACGCGCAGTGACGCTGATGCCCATGTCCGGAATGATGCCCCAGTCGATCTCGAGCACCGCCAGACGCGCATCAGGATCACACAGCCGGATGTCCGCCCCCAGCGCGATCTGCAGACCGCCCCCGAAGACGTTGCCATGCAAGGCGGCGATGACCGGCACCCCGACATCTCGCCAGCCCAGCGCCAGCTGTTGCACGGTATTGCGCTGCGGCGCACAGCCATTGGCCCCCGCGACCAGCAACTGCGGCACGCGGGCGGCGTCGCCCATGATGGCGGCGATATCCAGCCCCGCACAGAAACTGGGCCCCTCGCCCGACAGCACGATGGCGCGCAGGCCTGATTCCCGGGCGCGGGCATGCAACTCCTGCTGTACCGCTAGCAGGGCATCGATCATCTTCCAGTCGATGCCGTTGTGCTTGTCAGGGCGATTGAGGCGCACGTCGGCGACATGCTCACTGATCGAGAGGGTCACATAACGTTCAGGCGTGAGGTGGGTAGCGTCAGACATGGCGGTCTCCCTGCGACGGATAACGAGCAAGCACGCGCTCGAACGATTTCACGACAGTGCCGAGCGATGGCACTCATCCAGTGATAAACCCAAAAGGCGCAGGCAACCACACTGCGTTCGTCGAGCTGCCCACGGGCATGACTCGCTACGTCTCAGTGTGACTGCCTGCGCCCGGTTGTTGAACGGTCGTTTGGTCGCAGAGGTGACGATTGTCTACTCGCGCTTGGCCCCCGAGACCTCTGACAGCGATCGCGGCTGGAAGCTCTCGGCCTGGGCCATCGCCCAGACACGACGATAGAAGGGATAGTCTTCCCCTTGCGTCAGCAGCGCGCCCTTGGTCAGGAAGGGATGCAGGTGCGAGAACAGCTTGACCTCATTCTCGGAGACACGATGCACCAGGTGGTCCGGGGTGATCTGCCAGGGCGTGTGCAGGCCTGCCGCCGACAGGATCTCGGCCAGTGCATGCAGGGTGTTGTGGTGGAAGTGACGCACCTGATCGGCCTTGTCTTCCACGACCAGCGATTTCTGGCGCAGATCATCCTGGGTGGCGATCCCCGTCGGGCACTTGTTGGTGTGACAGCTCAGTGACTGGATGCAGCCCAGCGCGAACATGTAACCGCGTGCGGCATTGACCCAGTCCGCGCCCAGCGCCATCACGCAGGCGATATCGAAGGCACTGATGATCTTGCCGCTGACCCCGATGCGCACCTCATCACGCAGCCCTGCGCCCACCAGCGAGTTGTGGACGAACTGCAGCCCTTCACGCAGCGGGGTGCCGAGGTGATCGGTGAATTCGGTCGGTGCGGCGCCGGTGCCGCCCTCACTGCCATCGACGACGATGAAATCGGGCACGACCCCGGTCTCGAGCATCGCCTTGACGATGGCCATGAACTCCCACGGCTGACCGAGGCACAGCTTGAAGCCCACCGGCTTGCCACCCGACAGCTCGCGCAGGCGCTGGATGAAGCTCAACAGCTCAAGGGGTGTGGAGAACTCACCGTGGTTGGAGGGCGAGATGCAATCCTTGCCCATCGGAATCCCGCGCGTCTCGGCGATCTCCTCGCTGATCTTGCTGGCCGGCAACACGCCCCCGTGGCCGGGTTTGGCACCCTGGCTGAGCTTGATCTCGATCATCTTGACCTGCTCGCTGGCCGCCTGGCGGGCGAACTTCTCGCCATCGAAGCGCCCTTCCTCGTCGCGGCAGCCGAAGTAGCCACTGCCCAGCTCCCAGATCAGATCGCCCTCGAATTCGCGGTGATAGGGGCTGATGCTGCCTTCGCCGGTGTCATGGGCAAAATTGCCTAGCCTGGCACCCTTGTTCAGGGCGCGGATGGCATTCGCGCTCAAGGAGCCGAAGCTCATCGCCGAGATATTGAACAGCGAGGCATTGTAGGGATGCGAGCACTGGGAGTTGCCGACGTTGAGACGAAAGCCCTTGGGGTCCGGCACGCTCGAGGTCTGCATGGAGTGACCGATGAACTCATAGCTGTCGGAATAGACATCGAGCAAGGTGCCGAACGGCTGGGAGGAGTTGTGCTGACGGCCACGCGCATAGACCAGCTCGCGCTGCTTGTGGGAAAACGGCAGCTGATCGGTGTCCGACTCGAACAGGTACTGACGCATTTCCGGACGCAGCGCCTTGAACAGATAACGCATGTTGCCGATCACCGGATAGTTGCGACGCACGGCGTAATCCGGCTGCTGCATGTCGTAGATGCCGACGGCGACCAGAAAGGCCATCAGCAGCGTCAGCGGCCATATCCAGGGCGTCAGCTCCGACAGCCCCAGGCAGACCAGCAAGCCGAGGACACAGAGCCCGAAGACGGAGTAGCGAGGTAACAGCGACCATTTCAGTTTCATCAAAGCTTCCTTTGCCAGCGAACAGCAATGTCAGGGCTGTCGTTGTGGGAGGGTCTGGGGTTGCGGCCAGGGGTTGTGATCAAGAGTTGCGACCACGGTCTGCGTCCAGTGCGGCGGCCACGGAACACGCCATGCCTGTCAGGCAGGCAGGCAGGCAGGCAGGCAGGCAGGCAGGCAGGCAGGCAGGCAGGCAGGCATCATCATCGATAGCGATGGCGATGGCGATGGGATGGCGACATCACGATGACGCCAGCCTGCCGCATGCCGGGCCGACTGTCCTGCCCAACGGTGGAATCCGCTGTTGAGCCAGTCGCACCACGGTGCTCTCAGCATGTCTATAAACAAGAAGACGCCCTCGTGGCGTGAACCACGAAGGCGTCTCCCGTTACTGCATTTCGCCACTGGTGGCGTGCGCCAGCCTCATCGACCGAGGAGGCCGAGTCGCTGGCGCGTCACGTCGCTCAGTCAACCCAGCGACGGGCATTGCGGAACATGCGCAACCAGGCGCCATCCTGCTGCCAGTCGTCCGGACGCCAGGAGTTGGTGACGGCACGCGCCACGCGCTCCGGGTGCGGCATCATGATGGTCACGCGACCATCATCGGTGGTCAGACCGGTGATGCCGGACGGCGAGCCGTTCGGGTTGGCCGGATAACGCGTGGTGGTCTGGCCGTAGTTGTCGACGTAACGCAGCGCGACCTGGCCGCTGCTCTGCATCTTGCGCAGGTGAGCGCTGTCGCGGAACTCGGCACGCCCTTCGCCATGCGCGATGGCGATCGGCAGGCGCGAGCCTTCCATGCCATCGAGGAACAGCGAGGCGCTCTTCTCGACTTCGACCATCGCGACACGGGCCTCGAACTGCTCGGACTCGTTGCGCACGAAACGCGGCCAGGCCTCGGCACCCGGAATCAGCTCCTTGAGCTGGGAGAGCATCTGGCAACCGTTGCAGACGCCCAGCGCGAAGCTGTCGTCACGGTTGAAGAAGCGCTCGAACTGTTCACGCGCACGCGCATTGAACAGCACTGACTTGGCCCAGCCACCGCCGGCGCCCAGCACGTCACCGTAGGAGAAGCCGCCACAGGCGACCAGCCCCCGTATGGTGTCCAGATCGACACGCCCTTCGAGGATGTCGCTCATGTGGACATCGACGGCCTCGAAACCGGCACGGTCGAAGCTTGCCGCCATCTCGAGCTGACCATTGACGCCCTGCTCACGCAGGATCGCCATGCGCGGACGTGCACCGGTGTTCAGGTACGGCGCCGCGATATCCTCGTTGACGTCGAAGGTGGCCTGGGCGGTAAGGCCCGGGTCACGCACGTCGTTGATGGACTCGAATTCGCTCTTGGCGCAATCGGCGTTGTCACGTGCGGCCTGCATGCGATAACTGGTCTCGGCCCACAGACGCTCGGCGCTGGCGCGGGTGGTGGAGAGCAGGTTCTGGCCCAGCAGCGTGATGTTGATCTGCTCATCGGCACGCGGCGTGGCGATCACGCCACTGTGCTCGAGGCCCACGGCCTTGAGCTCGGCGAGGATGGACTCGGTATGCTCGCGACGCACCTGCACCACGGCACCCAGTTCTTCGGCGAACAGCGCGCCGGTAGCCTGCCCCGGCTCGGCGGCGGTCCAGTCGAGGGAGATGTCGAGACCGACACGTCCCGCGAAGGACATTTCCATCAAGGTGGTCAACAGACCACCGTCGCTGCGGTCGTGATAGGCCAGCAGCTTGCCTTCGACATTGAAGCGCTGGATGGCCTCGAAGAAGTGCTTGAGGTCTTCGGGCTTGGCAAGATCCGGCGCTTCGTTGCCGACCTGACCATAGACCTGCGCCAGCGCGGAGCCACCGAGACGGTGAGCACCATGGCCGAGATCGATCAGGATCAGGTCCGTCTCCACGGCCTCGCCATTCAGCGTACGGCGCAGCTGCGGCGTGAGGGTACGCATGGCATCGGTGACCGGCGCGAAGCCTGTCATCACCAGCGACAGCGGCGCGGTGATCGACTTGTCTTCGCCGTTCTCGTCCTGCCAGGCGGTGCGCATGGACATGGAGTCCTTGCCGACCGGGATGGTCAGGTCCAGCGCCGGGCACAGTTCCATGCCGACGGCGTGGACGGCCTCGTAGAGCGCCTGATTCTCGCCGGTGTGATCGGCAGCGCTCATCCAGTTGGCGGACAGCTTGATGTCAGACAGCTTGGCGATCGGCGCGGCGGCCAGGTTGGTGATCACCTCGGCTACGGCCAGACGCGCGGACGCCGCCGGCGAGATCAGTGCGACCGGCGTACGCTCGCCCATCGCCATCGCTTCACCGACATGGCTGTCGAGGGAACTGGTGGTGACGGCGCAATCGGCCACCGGCACCTGCCACGGACCGACCATCTGGTCGCGCGCGACCATGCCGGTGATCGAGCGGTCGCCGATGGTGATCAGGAATTTCTTGGAGGCGACGGTGGGCAGCTGCAGCACACGGGTCATCGCTTCGCGCGGGTCGAGGTTGTCGAGACCCAGCGCCGGCAGTTCCAGCGTCTGGCGCTCGAAGCTGCGTGACATCTTGGGCGGCTTGCCGAACAGCACATCCATCGGCAGATCGACCGGACGCGTATCGAAGTGGCCATCCTTGACGACCAGTTCGTGCTCCTCGAGGGCTTCACCGACCACGGCGTACAGGCAACGCTCACGCTCGCACAGGGCTTCGAAGGTGGCCAGATTCTCCGGTGCCACCGCCAGCACGTAGCGCTCCTGGGATTCGTTGCACCAGATTTCCAGCGGGCTCATGCCGGATTCAGCGCTCGGCACGGCGCGCAGGTCGAACAGGCCGCCGCGACCGCCATCCTTGACCAGCTCCGGCAGTGCGTTGGACAGACCGCCCGCGCCGACGTCGTGGATGAAGCAGATCGGATTCTTGTCATCCAGCGCCCAGCAGCGATCGATGACTTCCTGCACGCGACGCTCCATCTCGGCGTTGTCACGCTGCACGGAGGCGAAGTCGAGGTCTTCGCTGGAGCTGCCGGAGGCCATGGAAGAGGCAGCACCGCCGCCCAGACCGATCAGCATCGCCGGGCCGCCCATCACGATCAGCTTGGCGCCGACCGGAATATCGCCCTTCTCGACGTGCTGGCTGCGGATGTTGCCGTAACCGCCGGCGAGCATGATCGGCTTGTGATAGCCACGACGCTCGATGCCGCCGGCACCGAAGGCATCCTGCTCATAGGTACGGAAGTAGCCGTTGAGGTTGGGACGGCCGAATTCGTTGTTGAACGCAGCGCCACCGATCGGGCCTTCGAGCATGATGTCGTAGGCGGTCTTGATGCGCTCCGGCTTGCCGTAGTCGTGCTCCCACGGCTGTTCGAAGCCCGGGATACGCAGGTTGGAGACGCTGAAGCCGGTCAGACCCGCTTTCGGCTTGGAGCCGACACCGGTCGCGCCTTCATCACGAATCTCGCCACCGGCACCGGTCGCGGCGCCCGGATAGGGAGCGATGGCGGTCGGGTGGTTGTGGGTCTCGACCTTCATCAGGATGTTGATCGGTTCCTGATGATAGGTATAGATGTGGCCTTCGCCTGTCGGGAAGTAACGCCCGGCAGTCGGACCTTCCATCACGGCGGCGTTGTCACTGTAGGCGGACAGCACGCCATCCGGATGATGCTGGTAGGTGTTCTTGATCATCTTGAACAGCGAGTGCGACTGCGCTTCGCCGTCGATGGTCCAGCCCGCATTAAAGATCTTGTGGCGGCAATGCTCGGAGTTCGCCTGAGCGAACATCATCAGTTCGATGTCGGCAGGATTGCGGCCCAGAGTCTTGAAGGACTCGACCAGATAATCGATCTCGTCATCGGCCAGTGCCAGACCCAGGCTACCGTTGGCCTTGGCCAGGGCTTCGCGGCCACCGCCGAGGATGTCGATATGGGCAAGCTTGGCAGGTGCCTGATGCTGGAACAGACGTGCCGCGTCCTGAGTACGGGGCAATACCGTCTCGGTCATGCGGTCGTGCAGTCGGGAAGACAGCGTGGCGAAGAGCTCTTCGCTCAGGGGCGCGTCCAGCTTGATGCGGTAGGCGATGCCACGCTCGAGGCGGCGGACTTGCGGCAGGCCGCAGTTGGCGGCGATATCCGTGGCCTTGGAAGACCAGGGAGACAGCGTGCCGAGGCGGGGAATGACGAGGAAGAGATGTCCTTCCGGAGCGCTCTCGTCACGACTGGGGCCGTAGTCCAGCAGGCGCTCCAGTGTTGTCCGATCGGAACTGCTCAGTTCACCATCGACCTCGGCCAGATGAAGGTACTCGGCATGAAGAGATTCCACCTCCGGCACCAGCTCGCGTAATGCAGCCAGTAGACGGGTGTGACGGAAGGCGGAAAGGGCAGGCGCGCCTCGCAGTTCGAGCATGGTCAGGGAAAGCCTCTGAAGCAGCGTGAACGGACAACCGCCAAACGGCGGCAGCAAGCGCATATCATACGTGAAAGGCGAGCCTTAACGAAGCCCGCAGGCGACATGCGTTGGATGACAGTGTGTTGAGCTGCCGGTATGGTGGAAGCCCTGCCGTGAATGATGCTGACGCATGCTCAAGACTTCGCCCTCTTCTCTCATTCCGCCCGTGCGACAGCTGCTGCGCCACGCGCGGCGTTTCCTCGTCGCGGCGCTGGCCCTCGCCTTGCTGATACTGCCCGAGCGTACCCTCATCGAGATGCCCACGCGGCTGGACGATGTCCGCGCGCGCGACTTCATTCAGGTCGCCACGCGCAACACCCCCACGACCTTCTATCGTGGCCGTCAGGGGCCTACCGGTTTCGAATACGAACTGGCACGGGACTTCGCCGATTATCTTGGCGTGAGTCTGTCGATGGATTCCGAGCACAATATCGAGAGCCTGACCCAGAGCGTGCTCAATGATCAGGCCGATCTTGCGGCCGCGACCCTGCCGCTGGATCTCTCCGAACAGGACCTGCGCTTCTCGCGCCCCATCCTCGAATTGCAAGCGATGGTGGTCTATCGGCGCGGCATGCACCCGCCCAAGGAATTGAAGGATCTGGTCGGCAAGCGCATCGGCGTCATCAAGGGCGCCGGCACCAGCCTGGTACTGCGCGAAGTCCAGCAGGACATCCCCGAGCTCAGCTGGAAGGAAACCGGCGAGCTTGAGGTGGCGGACCTGCTGCAACGCATCGAGGAAGACAAGCTGGATGCGGCAGTCGTCTATGCCCATCAATTCAAGCTCAACCGCCTGTTCTTCCCCAATGTGGAGAACGGCTTCGACGTGGGCGATCCGCTGACGCTGGCCTGGGCCTTCCCCGCGCATGGCGACATTTCATTGCTGACCGCCGCCAATGATTTTCTCGAGACACGTCGCCAGGATGGCACCCTCGATCAATTGGTCGAGCGCTATTTCGGCCATGATGACTATCTCGAGTATGTCGGCGCACGTACCTTCATCCGCCAGGCACGCGACCGCCTGCCGCGCTATATCGATACCTTTAAGGAAGCCGCACGCGAAACCGGTATCGACTGGAAACTGCTGGCCGCCACGGGCTATCAGGAATCGCACTGGCAGCCCAAGGCCACCTCTCCCACGGGGGTGCGCGGCCTGATGATGCTGACCAATGTGACGGCGCGCGAAATGAAGATCGCCAACCGTTTGGACCCCGTTCAGAGCATCGATGGTGGCTCACGCTATCTTGTGAGTATAAAGGGACGCTTGCCGGACGAGATCAAGGAACCGGATCGCACCTGGATGACGCTGGCGGCCTACAATGTCGGCCTGGGGCACCTGTTTGACGCTAGACGGATCGTGAAGATGAAGGGCGGCGACCCGAATCGCTGGAAGGATGTCCGCGAAGCCCTGCCCTTGCTGCAGAATCGTGAGTGGTACCAGAAAGTCCGTTATGGTTATGCACGCGGCGGAGAACCTGTCATCTATGTCCGCAATATCCGTCGTTATTATGAAATACTGAATTATGTTTACCGTAGCCAGCAGCAGTTCTATCAGCTGGATGAGCGTCCGATTACCGACGACGAAGGCGACAGCAATCCCTTCGATACAGTGCCTCCGATTCTCTGAGGATGGAGTTCGGACCGTCAGCACTCCGGTGCCTCAAGTGCACGCATCTTCACCACGCATCAAGAGCCTCTAAGGACAGGGAATGACACGCAGACTCGTCTTGATGTCGCTAAGCCTGATCGCGTTCGGCATCTCCTTGCTGGGGCTCTGGCCGTCTGCCGGCAATGAAGCCAATGCGCTGCTGCTGATGATGTTGACCCTGCAAGCCGCCGGCCAGGCTGCCTGGCATTGGCGCAATACCTCCCTCAGTCAGCTGTTCCTCAGCGCCTCATTGATCCTCAATATCCTGCTGATCTGCACCTTCCTGCTACCGGAAAGCTGGGTGGGGGTGGACCACTGGGGAGACCTGCTGATCAATCTGCCGGGCGATTGGCACATCGCCAATATCCGCCCGCCTATCCTGATCCTGTTCGCCTGTTTCGGCCTCACGACCTGCGCCCTGTTGCGCATGCGACTGGGGTTCGGCTCTGCCATCCAGCTGACACAAGTCACGCTGCTGTTGCTGTTTGCCATGATGTCCGATGCCAGTCTTTCCGTCGCCAGCATGGTGCTGGCAGGCCCGGAACGCATCACGCTGACCAGCTTCGTCAGTCTGCTGTTGATCGCACAATGGATCGATCTACAGCCGGCACTCATGCAGATGTGGCGCCGCAATCTCATACCGCTGATCATTTCCTCCTCGATCACCCTGGTCTGTCTGCTCGCCTGGCAGCAGCAGAGCCAGGACGAGAACAACCGCATCAACCAGTCGACCTACGTACTGGGCGACAAGATTGCTACGGAACTGTCTCGCGAGATCAACGACCAGCTCAATGCGATGCGACGTTTCGCCGGTTTCTGGAGCCTGATGGGGCAGACACCGACGCGCGGAGAATGGCAGCGCCTGGCACGCAGCTATTACAAGGATTTCGATTACTTCCAGAACATCGCCTTCATCGATCCGGACAGCGTGGTTTCGCGCGTCTTCCCGGACAAGGGCCGCAATCATGATGTGCTGGGCGTACGCCTGCTGGATGCTCAGCCGGACACGCCGCTGCGCAACCCGCTGGAACTTGGCATCGAGGGCCATACCGGCATCATCGACCTGATTCAGGGCGGCAAGGGCATGGTGTCCTACCTGCCGGTGCGCGATCCTCGCGATGGCACCATCCTGGGGGCGATCGCCATGGTGGTGGATCTGGCCCCTCTGCTCGACAGGGCCATGGACACGGCACGCAATGAGGCATTTGCAGTCACCCTGTCAGAGCGCGGCAACATCTATATCCATGTCGGCCCCGAAAGCCGTCTGGCGCCCTGGGGGCACCGCATCCCCATCGAGCTGCCCGCCACCGACCTGACACTGGGCCTGCAACCAACACAGCAGTTCCTCGCTGCCACACGCGGCCGCTTGCCAGAGGTGACATTGCTGGCGGGAATACTGTTGGCTTACCTGCTCTTTCTCGTGATCTACATGTATCGCCGCGTCTCGCAGGAGCATGGCATCGTCAAGAATGCCAATGATGCACTTCGCGAAGAGATGGTGCGCCGGGAGCGACTGCAGAACGAGATCCAGTGGCTGGCGCGTCACGACGAGCTGACTCAGCTGCCCAATCGTCGTTATTTCCTTGAACAGGTGCAGAGCTTCAGCGGCAAGATGCCCCTGACGGTCATGATTCTGGACATCGACTTCTTCAAGACGATCAACGACAAATTGGGGCATCTGGAGGGAGACCGCTACCTGCAGAAGATTGCCTCCGTCTCACGGGCACCCGTCGAGGCTGCCGGCGGCATACTGGCGCGTTTCGGCGGCGAGGAGTTCGTGGTGTGCATTCCGGAATGCCCACGCGCGGTAGGGCGCACTCTGGCGGAAGAGTTGCGGCGTGCCGTGCAGGCCGCAGGGTTGCCGCAGCCTGCCACGGACAGCGTCGTCACGGTATCCGTGGGCATGGCATGCGTGGCGCGCGCTCCATTGCGGCTGGATGCACTGCTGCAGGCAGCGGATGAGGCGCTGTATCGCGCCAAGTCCAGTGGTCGTAATCAGGTACAGGTCGCTGCCTGACAGTCCATGAAGACCATCATGAAAGCAACGCCGGAGGATCAGTTCGGGAGGACCTGCGCGGGCGGATCTGAGCGGAGGGATTAGCGCGGGTGGATCTGAGCGAAAGGTTCAGCATGAAAGGTTCAGCGAGGAAGCTCACCGCGCCGCTCCGCGAAGAAGGACTTGAGCAAGCGCTTGGCGTGAGCGGCCAATAGCCCCCCTTCCACCTCGACGTGATGGTTGTGCCAGGGCTGTGCAAACAGATTGGCACGCGATTCCACCATGCCGGTCTTCGGCTCTGCCGCCCCGTAGACGACCCGCTTCACCCGCGCGTGGATCAAGGCACCACTGCACATCATGCAGGGCTCCAGCGTCACATACAGCGTGCAATCGTCGAGACGATAGTTGCCGAGTCGGGCCGCCGCCGCGCGCAAGGCCTGCACCTCGGCATGTGCCGTCGGGTCCGGGGTGCTGACCGGCGCATTGTAGCCAGTGCCGATGATGTCGCCCTGAGGATCCACCACCACCGCGCCGACAGGCACCTCGCCAGCCTCGAATGCCAGCCGCGCCTGGTCCAGCGCGCGGTGCATATAGTAATGATCCCCACGTGGCCCACTCCGGGCCTGCGGCGCTATCGCCAACTCGTCACTCACCGTTGTTCTCCGGTATCCTGAAGCCATTGTTTCGCTCACCATGATAACGGCTTGGCGCTCGCGCTTCCTCCTGCATTGCCACCCCGCGCGGTCTGGCACTGCTCCGAGCGCCTGCCTCTCAGCACAAGGATAGATTCATGACCCAAACAGCTACTGCGCCTCTTGAGGCTCTGGTCACCCTGCTGGGTCTTGAGACCCTAGAAGAGAACCTGTTCAGAGGGCACAGTCAGGACCTCGGCTTCCCTCAGCTGTTTGGCGGACAGGTACTCGGACAAGCGTTGTCCGCAGCGACACGCACGGTACCGGTCGAACGCCAGGTCCACTCTCTGCATGGCTACTTCCTACGCCCGGGCGATGCCCACAAGCCCGTCATCTATCAGGTTGATGGCGTCCGCGATGGCGGCAGCTTCACGACCCGCCGCATCAGTGCCATCCAGAATGGCAAGACCATCTTCTTCTGCAGCGCCTCCTTCCATGGCAAGGAGGCGGGATTCGAGCATCAGCTCGCCATGCCCGATATCGAGTCCCCAGAGCAGTTGATCGAACAGGGGGCACGTATCGAGCGCTACGAAGGCCATCCCATCGAGTTCCTGCGCCTGAAGGCGCCGATCACGGCGAGTGATGATGACGCCTGCCCCCCACCACGCCAGCGGCTGTGGTTCCGACTGGCAGGCGAGCTGCCGGAAGATGATGCCCTGCATCGCTACCTCCTGACATACAGCTCCGACTTCAATCTGCTGGCGACAGGCCTCGGCGGACATGGTGTGCGGTTCGGTTCGCCCGAACTGCAAATGGCGAGCCTGGATCACTCGCTATGGTTCCACCGCGATGTACGCGTCAATGATTGGATTCTCTACGAGATGGATAGCCCGTGGGCGGGAGGCGCACGCAGCTTCGCTCGCGGCAGCCTCTACAACCGGCACGGTGAACTGGTGGCATCCAGCGCCCAGGAAGGCCTGACACGCCTGCGCAAACGCCCCTGAAGGAATCGCCCTGTGCGAATTGTCCTGAGCTAATCGTCCTGAACAACAATGCCCCTCCTGAGACATTCTCAGGAGGGGCATTGTCATTTTTGGCTGCGTCTATCTACAACCTACAATCCACAGCGCTGAGAATAGCGCACAGCTATTCACTATTATCGCGCCAATAGGGGAGTCACTTCAGTGCTGTCCTGACGCGCGTGCAGCGCGTGCAGTTTTCATCCCGATAGCGCTGCTTGTAGTCATTGCGCTGGGACTGCCAACTTCGCATCTGGCCCGACGACCCACCGCCGCGACGCCTATCGGTATAATATTCGATCTTGTCCTTGATGAACTGCGGAATCTGTCAACATAGTTGGCACATGAAGTGGTTCTGGCTTTTTAAAGCCCTACTGCCTGCGGTACCGGATCCCGCTCCGGATTCAGATGCACTATCTCCGGCAGGTCGAATTTTCGGATGTCACCTGACCATCGCTCCGGGTGACGCTGCTTCGCGGCCTCGAAGACCTCTCGGCGCTGCGTCAGAATGCCTTTGGCCTCGCCGTCATGACGCTGGCTCGGCGTGACGTAGCGAAGGGCGCTGTGCCGGTGCTCATGGT
>NZ_JADPPY010000089.1:0-1179 GCF_018340035.1 Cobetia sp. MC34 | reverse complement strand
TTATATGATCGGTTACTACAGCAGCCTCAGGCCGCACAAGCATAACGATGGGATACCGCCGAACTTGGCAGAAAAGAACTACTGGAATGCTCAAAGCTCGGTGGCCAAAAACACTTGACCACTACAGATGCCGCCACGACTCCGGCCCAACGCATGGTCTAAGGGTTCTTCAGATCCCCCTTTTTGCCTCCACCAGCGGAGGCGCGTGTTGCACGAACGGCAGTTGAGTCGATCATCCAGGTCTCGAGATCCATCAGGCCATCTTCACGAAGCCGAAGTTGAAGCCGCGACAAGACCGCCTCAAAGGTACCGTCATCACGCCATTGTCGGAACCTGGCGTAGACGGTACTCCAAGGGCCATAACGTTCGGGAAGGTCGCGCCACTTGGCGCCCGAGCAGAGGGCCCAAAAGATGCCGTTCAGCATCTGTCTGTCGTCTTTTCGGGGCCTGCCCATCGATTGAGCCGGTGAGACAATGTCTTCGATCAACTGCCATTGGCTATCAGAGATTTCGTAGCGTCCTGTCATACCGCACCTATGCTGGATGTGCATGGGTCACATTAGCAAAAATGACTTTTCGTACAAAACCTAGTGTCAGTCATCAATGGATCTACTCCTTATTCTGAGACGACAAGGCACGGGGTGGAGACCTTTGACGGCATCTCCGTCAGCCCAAACGCCGCAACAAGCACCGCACGCACGTCAAGAGCGCCGGGTTGGGCAAGATCCCCAACCGAGTCGGTATCGAGCACCGCCCAGATGAGATTGATGACCGACGCTTCATCGGCCACTGGGAGGGCGACACAGTGATACAGTGATACAGAGCCACAAGCAATCAGGCCTGGTCACGCTGGTCGAGCGACGCAGCGGCTATCGACTGGCGGCACGACTGCCCAAGATCTCGGCCGAGTTGACGCAAGCAGCCATGATCCGCGTGTTGAAGCCGCGTCGGGGAGCGGTCCAGACGATCACACTGGACAATGACTCGGGATTCGCTGGCCACGAAGCGGTGGCCAAGGCCGTGACGGCGGCGATGTACTTCTGCGATCCCTACCCCCACTGTCACGCTAGTTGGAGTATCAGCGGCTGTTAGACTCTGAACCATATGGGGCGTGATGAGGTTCCGATGAAGTACTCCGACGAGCGCCGGGAGGCCATCCTCAAGAAGCTGCTCCCGCCG
>NZ_JADPPY010000088.1:0-1191 GCF_018340035.1 Cobetia sp. MC34 | reverse complement strand
GTAAAACGAACGACGGTGCCATGTCCAGCATCGACTGAATCACGCCGGGCACACGTCCCGGCGAGACCCAGGGTAAAACCGTCAACTCCTTGATGATCCAGTGAGCGGCCTGATGGAAACTAAGCTGGTTCGGGTGCACTGCCTTCAGGCTATAGGCCATGCGGGCCATCTGGAAGCGGATCAGGTTGTAGGCCAGCAAGGTCCCCCAAAGCTCCTGGAAGACCATTTCCGGCGTCCGGCTACGCAGCGTCAGGCGGTTACCCAGCAGGGATTGCTTCATTTCCCGGTAGCCCAGTTCGATTTCCCAGCGATGGCTGTAAAGATCCACAATATCCGCTGCCGGAAAACGAAGCGGGTCGGTCATCGAGGTCAGGACCTGGACCTCCTTGCCGTTCACTTTGCGTCGTAACAGACGCGCCGTCATCGTCGGCGGCAAGTTCGGCCATTTCTTGCGGGCCTGAGGGGATGCCGTCAAGGTCACCAGGCGGTCTTGCCGACCCAGCGAGCGACCTTCCTGATACTGCGTCCCCTTCTTCAGAGGAATGAGCCAATGGCGCTGCTCGCCCGCGCTCTGCCAGGCATGCAGCAGACCCAGCGAGTAGAATCCACGGTCAAACAGGGTCAGGGAGTGATCTGGGGTACTGGAGATAAGCTCAGGAGCCAGCTCCATTTCACTTCTTGCCACACTGTCGAAGGCCGACCCCGTCAATAGATGGCTGCTCAGTTCCATCTGGCACACCATGCGAATCTGGGGATAGCTTGCCTCTCCCTGGGCATTACGCGTGCGCGCGAAAGCGGCTCGATTCTCGGGAGAGTCGGGGGTGCGCCAGACTACGCCATCAACCCCCAGTAGCGTCAGACCGCACCAGTGTGGATGTGGCGTCTGATGGTGCCATAGGGCCTGGGTCTGCTCGAAAACGCGTTTGACGGGATCGATCCCCAGCCGTTGGCGCGCCTGAACCACGGCGCTGGGCGCGACGAAGGGACGTTTGCCGGGCAGCATGATGTCGAGATGATTAACGATCTGCCCCATGGGGATATGCCGGAACAAGGCCATTCCGACAACGGCCCAGACCACCATGTCCAGAGGTAATCGCCGCTTGCGCAATGTGGCCACGCCGGCTTCTTCAAGACAGCTGTCGATGAGTTCGGGAGAGAGCACCTCAGATAGACTGGAGAAATCCTCGGGTG
>NZ_JADPPY010000087.1:0-1216 GCF_018340035.1 Cobetia sp. MC34 | reverse complement strand
GCCACCCGCAACTGGACACCGCGCCGGACAGTCTGGCTGAACCCCGACCAGGAAGACCCGCTGGTTCAACAGGATCAGCGATTAGAAGCCGCCTGATTACAGGTTCCAACAAGCTTGACAGACATCGTGCCGCCCTCGCCACCATGGGGATTGAAGGCGGCCACGGCGATGCGCGGCTGCTCGACGCCGGCCAGTGTCAGCGAGTCATGAATCAGCTGGCTGGCGGCGATGATGCGCTCCTGAGTGACGTACTCGGCGGCGTCCTTGAGCGGAATGTGCGAGGAGATGCGCGAGGTCCACAGCGTCCCCAGGGTGTTGAACTCGCAGAAATAGCCTTCGACTCCGAGTTTCTCGGCGAAGAAGTGCAGCTCATCTTCGTGGCCGAGGCCGCCTTTCTTCATCGACAGCTTGTTGAGCGGCGCGAAGCAGATGGCGTCAACTTCCTCGTTCTGGGCCGCTTCCAGGCAGCGAGACAGCACCGCGAGGGTCGAGGCGCCACAGGCGGCGCTTTCCTCGGCCAGCGTCACGTCCTGCTGGGCCACGCTTTCCACCAGCATCAATGACAGGCCTTCATGCTCGCGGGCCTCGGCGAAGCTTGCGACGCGCGGCAGCTGGGTGAAGAGACCGGCCTGGCGTTGGCCCTGCTCCCACAGCCACTGATCGCCGACCAGCACGCTGTGGGCAGGGAAAATGCATGAAAAACCGCTCTACGACGGGCCTCGTAGCGCTTTACCAAAAGGACCTCATGTGGTCATTTAGCAGCTTTCGCTCATGGATGATCCGATGTTGACACCGTCTCTTATGCACCATTTATCGATTGTTCCCGACTTCCGCCAGGCGTGGAAAGTGCAGCATCAGCTGTCGGATATCTTGTTTCTGATCGTCTGTGCGGTGATCTGCGGTGCAGAAGGTTGGGACGAAATCGAAGATTTTGGCCGCGCGAAGTTGGACTTTCTTCGCCAGTACGGCGATTTTGAAGCTGGCGTGCCGAGTCACGATACCTTGGCCAGGGTGATGGCCCTGGTGAATGCCGAGCAGCTGCAAACTGCATTCGCTGAGTGGATGAAAAGTTGCCATGACGTGACTGATGGCGCAGTGGTAGCCATTGATGGCAAGACATTGCGTGGCTCGTATTGCCGTGGCAAGAACAAGGGTGCGATCCACATGGTCAGTGCCTTCAGCGCGGCTAATGGTGTCGTGCTAGGGCAGGTGAAGA
>NZ_JADPPY010000086.1:0-1268 GCF_018340035.1 Cobetia sp. MC34 | reverse complement strand
GCCAACGAGGCTGAGGCGACCCAGGCGCTGGCCGAGGGCCAGACGGTCACCGAGCAATACACCGTCGCGCTGAGCGATGGCTCGACCACCACGGTCGACATCACCATCACCGGTGACAACGATGGCCCGCTGATCCGTGTGGACGCGGACGACAGTGCCGCGGCCAGTCTGGCAGAAGCGAATGCGCCGCTGTCGGCCACGGGCACGCTGTCCGTGTCGGACGTGGACCTCACCGACAGCGTCACGCCGAGCGTCACCAGTGTCTCCAGTGACGGGGATACCGGCACGCTGGACAATGATGACCTGCTCGGCATGCTGGGCGTGGATGCCGCGGCCATCATCGAGGGCACCGACACCGACGGCAATCTCACCTGGACCTTCGACAGCAGCACGGTCGGGGAGGATTTCGACTATCTGGCGGCGGATGAGACGCTGACGCTGACCTATGCAGTGACGGTCACGGACACCGCTGGCGCGACTGACACCCAGAACGTTGTCATCACCATCACCGGCAACGACGACGCGCCGGTCATCTCCACCGATGCCGGCGCCGTGGAAGAAGACACCACTCAGGAGGTCAGCGGCACGCTGACCGCGACGGATGCCGACAACGCCGACCTGGCCTTTGTCGCAGCCACCGATGGCAGCGACTACGGCACCTTCACGGTCGATGATGCGGGCAACTGGACCTACGAACTGGCCAACGAGGCTGAGGCGACCCAGGCGCTGGCCGAGGGCCAGACGGTCACCGAGCAATACACCGTCGCGCTGAGCGATGGCTCGACCACCACGGTCGACATCACCATCACCGGTGACAACGATGGCCCGCTGATCCGTGTGGACGCGGACGACAGTGCCGCGGCCAGTCTGGCAGAAGCGAATGCGCCGCTGTCGGCCACGGGCACGCTGTCCGTGTCGGACGTGGACCTCACCGACAGCGTCACGCCGAGCGTCACCAGTGTCTCCAGTGACGGGGATACCGGCACGCTGGACAATGATGACCTGCTCGGCATGCTGGGCGTGGATGCCGCGGCCATCATCGAGGGCACCGACACCGACGGCAATCTCACCTGGACCTTCGACAGCAGCACGGTCGGGGAGGATTTCGACTATCTGGCGGCGGATGAGACGCTGACGCTGACCTATGCAGTGACGGTCACGGACACCGCTGGCGCGACTGACACCCAGAACGTTGTCATCACCATCACCGGCAACGACGACGCGCCGGTCATCTCCACCGATGCCGGCGCCGTGGAAGAAGACACCAC
>NZ_JADPPY010000085.1:0-1384 GCF_018340035.1 Cobetia sp. MC34 | reverse complement strand
GGAGTTAAGCTCAAGTCTTGTGTATGGAGGGCAGAAGGAAGGGTGGCGTATCCTGCTGATTGATCACGCCAGATCACAACCAGCATAGGATGGATACGCCATGACCGATTCTACCCTCCAAGCCGTGACGCAACCAGACACTGGTGCTACCGACCCGCTGCATGAATTGCTTCGCCAAGGTGCCCGAGATCTGATTGCCAAAGCCGTGGAGGCCGAGTTGAGCACGTTCCTTGAGCAGTACGCCGAGAAGACGCTGGAAGACGGTCGCCGTGCCGTCGTCCGCAACGGCTACTTGCCGGAGCGCACGGTGCAGACCGGTATCGGCGACGTCGAGGTCAAGGTGCCCCGGACCCGCGATCGCAGCGGTGATGGGGTTACCTTCAGCAGCGCGCTGCTGCCGCCCTACCTGAAGCGGGCCCGGAGCATCGCAGAGCTGATCCCCTGGCTCTACCTGAAGGGGGTCTCCACCGGTGACTACCAGGAGGCCCTGGCAGCCCTGCTGGGCGACCAGGCCAAGGGGCTTTCGGCCAACACTGTGTCGCGGCTCAAGAAGCAGTGGGAGGCTGAGCACGCCGAGTGGCAGAAGCGGGGCTTATCAGAGCAGCGCTACGTCTACTGGTGGGCAGACGGCGTCTACAGCAACGTTCGAATGGATGACCGCCTGTGCCTGCTGGTGATCATCGGTGTCACCGAGCAGGGCCGTAAGGAGTTGGTCGCCGTCGAGGATGGGCGACGCGAGTCGGAAGCCAGCTGGAAAGAGCTGCTCACGGGGCTACGCGAGCGCGGGCTGACCACTGCCCCCAAGCTCGCGATCGGTGACGGCGCCATGGGCTTCTGGGCGGCGTTGAGCAAGGTCTATCCGGAGACCAACCACCAGCGTTGCTGGGTCCACAAGACCGCCAACGTACTGAACAAGCTACCGAAATCCGTGCAGCCCAAGGTCAAGGCCGACCTCCACGAGATCTGGATGGCCGAGACCCGCGACGAGGCACATAAGGCCTTCGATCGCACGGTAAAACGCTTCGAGGCCAAGTACCCCAGAGCCATGGAGTGCCTGGCCAAGGATCGGGAGGAACTGCTGGCGTTCTATGACTACCCGGCAGAGCACTGGGTGCATATCCGCACCACCAACCCGATCGAATCGACCTTCGCCACGGTCCGCCTGCGGAGCAGGCGCAGCCGGAACTGCGGCTCCAGAGCGACGACCCTGGCGATGGTCTTCAAGCTGCTTCAGAGCGCCCAGAAGCGCTGGAAGCGGATCAAGGGGTTCAACAAGCTGGAGCTGGTCGTGAACAACGTCCAGTTCAAGGACGGCGAACCCTTGGCCGATCAGTCAGACAGGGCTGCCGCCTGACCGGCCATACACAGAAATTGACAATAACTC
>NZ_JADPPY010000084.1:0-1431 GCF_018340035.1 Cobetia sp. MC34 | reverse complement strand
GCCGCTGTCGCTGGTGGTTCGCTGGCCGCTCAGCTCGACACGGACGGAGCCGTTGCTGGAAGGCGTCCAGGTGGATAGGCTTTCACCCATGGCGAGTAGTACTCTTGAGTCAGACTCTTTGCGTAAAACACTGATTTTTCAAGAGAATACCATCCGTTATCTTCGTTTTCAGGTCGGCCTCATGAATAAGCCGGGTTAAAGGTTCTTCAGATCCCCCTTTTGCCTCCACCAGCGGAGGCGCGTGTTGCACGAACGGCTGTTGAGTCGATCATCCAGGTCTCGAGATCCATCAGACCATCTTCGTGAAGCCGAAGTTGAAGGCGCGACAAGACCTCCTCAAAGATACCGTCATCACGCCCTTGGCGGAATCTGGCGTAGACAGTGCTCCAAGGGCCATAACGTTCGAGAAGGTCGCGCCACTTGGCGCCAGAGCATAGAGCCCCAAAAAATGCCGTTCAGCATCTGTCTGTCGTCCTGCCTCGGCCTGCCCATCGCTTGAGTCGGTGACACAATGTGTTCGAGCAACTGCCATTGGCTATCAGAAATTTCGTAGCGTCCTGCCATACCGCACCTATGCTGGATGTGCATGGGTCACATTAGCAAAAATGACTTTTCGTACAAAACCTAGTCGTCGAAACGTCGAGCCTCAGTACGGGGGCAGGTATCTGATCAGTCAGGCAGGAATGCGGCCTGACTGCTATCCACCAGATTCGACGATAACTTTTCCGCGCTGTCGTAGAGATTCGTGAAAAAACCGCGCCACGCACACAGCAATGGCACGGCCAATGTTCAGATTAACGTTTTCAGGCTCTTCAGCAACTCTTCAACATTCCCTTCGTGACGCTTGTAATAGGTCCAAGGTCCGATGCGTTGGGATGTAACCAGTTTAGCCCGCTGCAAGACCGCCAAGTACTGTGAAATCGTCGACTGTGACAGCCCCGCACTCTCTTGGATGATGCTCACACAAACCCCAACCTTTTCAGGGTCGACCTCTTGCTCCGGATAGTGTTTTCGTGGGTCTTTGAGCTTGGCCAAGATCGCTAATCGGGCGGGGTTGTTCAAAGCCTTCAGTGCCTCTTGGATATCAATACTCATAGCAACCTCAAAACGATTTCTTTCGATATTATAATATTTAAACTACTATGGGAACGATGATCCCGCCTCATTCATGAGGACTCGGAACGAGCGGTCTGAAGCGGCTGGCTGGCGACTTCTCTCATCAGGATCGGCATCTACGCCGTGAAAGCCCGGTGAGATATGCCCAAATGCTGCTGTTTTTTCGCCTTCTTATAACTTTCAGAAACCTGTCTCAGCCGTCAACGCAGGCGTGATCGTCGGCCGCCTCTGCGGTCGCTCTATTCTTGGTACTGTGGCGGTCTCGCCGTGTATCAACTCAGCGCGGTCAGTCGTGGCAGCCCCTTCAGCAACGTG
>NZ_JADPPY010000083.1:0-1502 GCF_018340035.1 Cobetia sp. MC34 | reverse complement strand
CACATTCTTCAGGTAGGTATAGGGCTCATGGCCGTTCAGCTTGGCACACTGAATGAGGCTCATGATGGTGGCAGCACGCTGGCCACTGCGCAGAGATCCGGCGAACAGCCAGTTTGAACGCCCCAGCGCCCAGGGGCGAATCAGATTCTCCACCCGGTTGTTATCGATCGGCAACGCGCCGTCATCCAGGTAGCGCGTCAACGCCGCCCAGCGCTTCAGGCTGTAATCCAACGCTTTCGCCGTCGCCGAACCATTCGGGACCTTCTCGCGATGCGCCAGCATCCAGCGATGTAGCGCATCGGCGATGGGCTTTGCTTTCGTCTCCCGCAGCCGTTGACGCTCTTCCGCACTGAGTGACTGTACCTCACGCTCCACCTGGTATAGCTGACCGATCAGTTCGATAGCCTGCCCGGCGATCTGGCTCTTGCCAGCGACGTGCAGATCGACAAATTTACGGCGGGCATGGGCCATGCAACCGATCTCGGTAACACCGTTGGCGAAGCTCTGCTTGTAGCCGCTGTAGTCGTCACAGACCAGCTTGCCCCGCCACTTCCCGAGGAAGTCGCGGGCATGTTGTCCGCCACGTCCCTCGCTGAAGTCGTAGATTACGGCCTTCAACCCGGCATACGGGGTGGTGGCGTAGGCCCAGAGATAGGCGCGGTGCGTCTTCTTCTTGCCAGGGGCCAGCATCGGTACCGGCGTTTCGTCGGCATGCAGCACCGGCTCGTTGAGCAACACTTCACGCAGTGCATCGATCAGCGGCTGAAGTCGCACCCCGCAGGTGCCGACCCACTCGGCCAGGGTGGAGCGCGGAATCGCTACGCCGGCGCGGGCGAAGATCTGCTCCTGGCGATAGAGTGGCAGGTGATCAGCATATTTGGCGATCAGCACCTGGGCCAGCAAGCCGGCGGTGGGGATGCCCTTGTCAATGATCTGCGTCGGCATCGGTGCCTGGGTCAGTGTCTCGCATTGGTCGCAGACCCACTTGCCACGGATATGCCGCTCGACGTGGAACACGCCCGGCGTGTAATCCAACTTCTCACTGATTTCCTCGCCGATCCGCCTCAGCTGACAACCACACCGGCAGTGATCATTCTCCGGATCATGATGAATCTCGGTGCGCGGTAGCTCGGGAGGTAAGGGCGTGCGCTTGGGCGTCTTCCTTGCCACTGGCGTGTCAGCAGTGAGGTGGAGCTCTTCCAGCTCGGTCTCGATGGCAGCAATGTCGGCGTCCACCCCTTCCTCCAGCAGGCTGATCTGCAGGACATTGAGCTGCTCGCTGCGCTTGCCGAAGGCGTGGCGCTTGAGCAATGCCATTTCATAGGTCAGTTTTTGATTGACCTGCTCGCTGTGGCGTAGCGCTTTCTCCTTTTCCTCCACCTGCGTCATCAGCGTTGCCGCCAAGTGGCGGAGCTGATCGGGAGAGAGTTGAGTCAGGTCGGGGGGCGTCGTCATTCCGCCAGTATGCCAGCCCGCCGAAGGCAGTGGGATTGGCGCATCAG
>NZ_JADPPY010000081.1:0-1600 GCF_018340035.1 Cobetia sp. MC34 | reverse complement strand
GAGACCTGGATCTTTCTCAGGTTGCCAATGTCGGGGTAGACGAAACGGCATCACGTCGAGGGCAACGTTACGTCACCGTATTTCTCGATATGCAACGCCAACAAGAGCCGGTGATCTTTGCTGTCCAAGGACGTGGCAAAGAGACGATCAAGGCGTTCAGCGCCTTTCTAGAGGCACATGGCGGCGCCCCGGGCAATGTGGTTGAAGTCGTGTGTGACATGTCTCCGGCCTTCCTCAATGGCACTGCTGAACATCTTCCTGATGCTCGAGTGACGGTTGACTGGTTCCATATCGTGCAGACGTTCACCAAGGCGCTGGATGAAGTGCGTAAGCGGGAACGTCGAGAAAAAGCCCATCCCAAGGCCCTGCGCTGGGCAGTGCTGAAAAGCATGGATAACCACAACCTGACGGAAAAGCAGCTGGTCGCCCTCCGGGAGCTGGTTGCTGACCAAGGGGCTACCGCGAATGCATGGATCATCAAGGAAAAGCTGAGGTGGATTCGTCGCGCACCGACAGCGCGCGGGGCTCGTTGGCGCATCACGAATTACCTCAATGTGATGCGTGAGGCAGTCGCCGGCCACACGCTTCTCAAGCCAATGGCAAAAGCACTCAATACGGTGGAGCGACATGCCGACCAGGTTGTGAGGCGCTGGTATTCAGGCCTGACGAACGCACGTCTGGAAGGCATGAATGGCCTCTTTCAGGCTGCCAGATCTCGCGCTCGCGGCTACCGAAACGAAAGCAATTTCATTGCGATGATCTACCTGATCGGCAGCCCCGTGGGGCGCATGCTGGATGAAGCCAAATCCACATGAAACGTCGAAGAGCCATTTTTTGTTTGAGGTTAGAAAAGAAATCAGTGCTAAACTGAAAAAATATTAAACAATATTCCTATGAACTACTTCTCTGTGGATACTCGCTTGTTAGTGCTGAAAAAGTGTCACTTCTTATATTTACCCAGCTTGGCCGCAGATTCTGAGTGCAACACCTGAGTTTCCCTGTAAGGTATTGCGCTCATGTCATACTCAGAACTCAGTATCACCGATCGTGCCACTATCCAGGTTTGCCTCTCTCAAGGCCTGAGCCTCCGAGCCATTGCTCGATGCCTGAGTCGTTCCCCCTCCACTATCAGCCGCGAAATTCGCCGAAATAGTGTGCCGGGCAACGACTACCGAGCTGAACGCGCGCAAGTGTCGCGACTCAAGCGTCGGCGCTTTTGCCGGCCCAAGCGAAAGCTTTCCATCGGTAGTGAGCGGTTCAGGCTTGTCGAGTACCTTCTTCGTCGCTACTTGTCTCCTGAGCAGATCGCCGGCAAGCTTCGACACATGAATTTACCCAAGCTTGAAGACGCCTACGTCTGTCGCGAGACAATTTACACCGCCATCTATGCGCTGCCAGTTGGGCAACTGCGCAAAGAGCTCATCCATTGCCTGCGGCATGGCAAAAGTACGCGTAAGCCTCGCCGTGGTGAGACTGTAGTGGTCAAGTGTTTTTGGCCACCGAGCTTTGAGCATTCCAGTAGTTCTTTTCTGCCAAGTTCGGCGGTATCCCATCGTTATGCTTGTGCGGCCTGAGGCTGCTGTAGTAACCGATCATATAA
>NZ_JADPPY010000080.1:0-1675 GCF_018340035.1 Cobetia sp. MC34 | reverse complement strand
GCGACATCCGGAAACTCGATCTGCCGGAGATAGTGCATCTGAATCCGGAGCGGGATCCGGCACCGCAGGCAGTAGGATTTTAAAAAGCCAGAACCACTTCATGTGCCAACTATGTTGACAGATTCCGAGTCGGACGAGTAGCCAAATGACCGTCCTCGAAAACGGTCCGATTATCAGACACCGGCGCAGGTGTTTGGGGGGAGGGGGAATGCGCAGGAAGCCTGGGTGCCGCAGATAATGGCTTGTTGCTTGAATTAAGGTATTTGATTTTAACTAACAGGAATGGAGTTATATGATGATACACCTACATCACTTAATTGATTCGCGCTCAATTCGTATCTTATGGTTACTTGAAGAGATAGGTCATTCGTACAAGATAACTGGCTATTCTCGAGATGCTATTACACATTTCGCGCCATCGTCGTTACTAAATATACATGCTCTAGGAAAGTCGCCAGTTGTGAATATAGATGGTGAGATTACTGTCGAGTCTGGAGCTATAACCGAAATTATTATATCTAGATTTGCTGGTTATTTGGCGCCAAGCAAATCTTCTAAAGAGTATTTTGAATATTTAGAATGGATACATTTTTCAGAAAGTTCAGCTATGCTACCTATTTTGCTTAAAATATTTAATTTACGTGAGAGCAGTGAAAAACAAACATCATTTTTAGAGAAGTATGCCGAGGATGAGTTTTTGAAGGTTTTCTGTTATCTTGATGATTCACTCAAAGATAAAAAATATATAGTAGGAGATAGATTGACAGGGGCTGATTTTATGCTTGTCTTTGTTATAGAGACAGCTCTTAATATGTCGCCTAAAAATAAGTTCCCTAACTTAATTAACTATATTAAAGGAATGCATTCTTTACCTAGTTATAAGCAGGCATTAGATATAGAGAATAAGCTAAGAGATGGTAGTTATACAGGAATAACATTGCACATAGATAAGTAGTAACCATGCATGCTTGTCAGGCCCCGTGTGGTTGACCACTTGTATGGCACCGGATTATCGGATTTCACATCGGAGGCTATCCTTGTTAGGTTTTGTACGAAAAGTCATTTTTGCTAATGTGACCCATGCACACCCAGCATAGGTGCGGTATGACAGGACGCGACGAAATCTCTGATAGCCAATGGCAGTTGATCGAAGACATTGTCTCACCGGCTCAATCGATGGGCAGGCCCCGGAAAGACGACAGACAGATGCTGAACGGCATCTTTTGGGCCCTCTGCTCTGGCGCCAAGTGGCGCGACCTTCCCGAACGTTATGGCCCTTGGAGTACTGTCTACGCCAGGTTCCGACAATGGCGTGATGACGGTACCTTTGAGGCGGTCTTGTCGCGGCTTCAACTTCGGCTTCGTGAAGATGGCCTGATGGATCTCGAGACCTGGATGATCGACTCAACCGCCGTTCGTGCAATACGCGCCTCCGCTGGTGGAGGCAAAAAGGGGGATCTGAAGAACCCTTAGACCATGCGTTGGGCCGGAGTCGTGGCGGCATCACGACCAAAATCCATTTGATCTGTGATCGCTTTGGTTGGCCCATTGTAGTGGTCAAGTGTTTTTGGCCACCGAGCTTTGAGCATTCCAGTAGTTCTTTTCTGCCAAGTTCGGCGGTATCCCATCGTTATGCTTGTGCGGCCTGAGGCTGCTGTAGTAACCGATCATATAA